>DATILO010000056.1:0-2943 GCA_035476335.1 Binatia bacterium
CCATTTGTACAACCTTGGAAATGCGGCCGTTGCTGCGTGTCGGAACAAAAGAATACGACAAGATTCTTGCGAAAATGACCGA
Source organism: Binatia bacterium (assembly GCA_035476335.1). Lineage (GTDB taxonomy): Archaea > Nanobdellota > Nanobdellia > Woesearchaeales > ARS49 > DSQK01. Next base: position 83 of record DATILO010000056.1, read on the forward strand.
GTGGGACAAACATTTCCTCGTCAATGAGCCGCCGGCCTACGATCCTGATTACGATGAATATCTGAATTCCGTCAAAACGGCAGCAATGCTGTTCGACTGGATGGACGAGAAGGACGATGAGTGGCTGATGGAGACGTACAACGTGCGTCCGGGCGAGACGCGGGTGAAGTTGGAGGTTGCGGAGTGGTTGTTATACAGCATGACTGAACTGGCAAATATTCTCAATCACAACGTCATTATCAAGGAAATCAACCGGTTGCGGTTCCGATTGCGCTATGGCGTGCGCGAGGAGCTCTTGCCTTTGCTCAAACTAGAACAGATTGGGCGCGTCAGGGCACGCAAGATGTACAACGCGGGCATCAAGGACTTGGGCGGCGTGCGGAAAATCGACCTCACGAAGCTCGTTGATGTGCTCGGCAAGGCCGTAGCTCTTTCCGTGAAGAAGCAAGTGGGCGAGAACGTGGAAGAGCTTGAGAAGAAGGACGTCAAACTTTCTCAATATGACGAGTAAAGAACGCCCATGCGGGGATTTGAACCCCGACTGCAGCCTTCGCAGGGCCGCGTACTATCCAAGTTATACTACACGGGCAGGATAACCTATCGTCGGAAAGCTGAATCACCCTTTATATACCTTTCTTAGGAACGCCCGCGCTGACCATCGTAGAGTTCCTGCACGTCGTGAATCGTGCTTACGTCGTCCGCTCCACGGTCCTCGCGGAGCTTGACGAATCGCGGGAACCGGAGTGCGTAGCCGGAAGAATATGTCGGAGACGCCTGGATTTCTTCGTAGTTGACTTCGATGACAATTTGCGGCCGGACGCGTACGACTCTGCCTTCCGTCTCAATCACGAGCGGCTGCAATAAATCAGTCATGCGTTGGAAGGTAACCCCGCCGTCCACGGCTTCCTCTTCCTTTTCTTTGAAACCTGTTCCAACGCGTCCAACTTCCAACAATTCGTTCGTGTCCGAGTCCCTGACCGCGATGATGAACGTCGCGAGCCACGCTCCGCGCTTGCCTTCGCCCCATTCGGCTCCCGTAATCACCACTTCCAGCGTGTCCATGACGGGCTTGACTTTCACGCCTTGTCCGACCCGTGCGCCGGGCACATACGTACCGAGCACGCTCTTGACCATCACGCCTTCATTGCCTGCCGCGAGACTTTGTTGGTAGAATTTCTCTGCTTCTTCGACGTGCTCAGTCACGATTTGTTCCGCAAGGCGTATCTTGAGCGGTTCCGGCTTCACAACTGCTTCAAGCAATGCCCTGCGTTCCTTGAACGGCAGGTTGATGAGGTTCTTGCCTTCCAACATCATGATGTCGAAGAGGTTCAATTCAACGGGGAACTTGGCAGCCATTTCGGAAATCTCGTACTTGCGCCGGATGCGCTGGCTGACGCTTTGGAACGGCAAGTATTTCTTCGTCTTTCTCTCATACCCTACTGCTTCGCCGTCGAGAATGAATTCGTGCCCGGTCACGTGCTGCTCAACGAACTTGACTACTTCCGGAAATTGCGGCGTGACATCCTCAAGACTGCGCGTGAAAATCAGGATTTTGCCGTCCTTCTTGTGGATTTGCATGCGGAAGCCGTCGTACTTGTATTCGAACGCGGCAGGTTTTCCGACGATTTCGAATGCGTCGGCGATGCCTTTCGCCTTCGGATACAGCATGACCTTGATGGGTATTTTCGGCGTGAGCGTGATGTGGTGCAACGAGGCAAGTCCTTGTTTTGCCGTTCTCGCGACCGCGGCGAAATCGTTGGTGAGATTGATGGCGTCCTGGACTGCGGTCACGTATCGCTCATAGTTTTCGCGGTTATCGTCAGGGACGACGAGCTCGTTCTTTGCGCGGTCGTACTTCACGCCTGATTCTTCCATGAAGAATGCCCACACAATCGCGTCGCGCATCGTCCCTTCTCCCAAACCGATGCGTAAGTCCTCGAGCACCGTGCGCACGAGGTATTTCGCCTCTTCCGGCGATGCGCTGGTCAGCAATTCCGCAACGAGCTGGACTTTTGCGCTCACCACGCCCGAGCCTTCCAGCACCGCGAGCTTGCGGAGGTTGTCAAACACCTTCTTCGTCGTCAGCGGCTGGCTGAAGAGCGTGACTTGTTTCTTTTTCGCAATCAAATCATGCGCCGTCTGCCCTAAATCACCTGTCTTCTTCCAGACGTCCTCGACGTTCGCCAGGTCGGCGCCCGTTGCGAGGTTAATCGCTTTCAAAACGAGCTGCGACGCCATCCCGATGACGCGCTGGTCCCACGCGGGGAAGACGCGGCCTTGCACGAGCAGGAAGATGTGTTCCATTTCGTCCGCGGGCACCATCTTGAGGAATTCCGACAGAATGAACGTCTTTTCGAGCCGCTTCGAGGTCTTCGTGAGCTGCTCGTAGACCCCCACCACGTCCGCGTACCGCATGACGTCGTTGCCGAGGGGATGGTATAAAAAACTTCGGTGGCAAGGTTTATAAATGCCGAAGGGAACTGACGCGCTATGCAAAAAGAGGGACCGGTACATCTCCAGCATCCGGAGCAGAAGAAGCTCTCGCCGATGGACGTCATTGCTACCCGGAGAAGCGTGCGCAAGTATCTCCAGCTTCCGATTGAGTTTCAGAAAATCGGGCACGTCCTTGATGCGGGACGCATGGCGCCGTCTGCGGGCAATTTGCAGGACTGGAAATTCATTCTCATCGTTGAAAATGAGAAGCGTTTGCAAATCGCGGAAGCATGCCTGCAGCAGTTCTGGATGGCGCAGGCTCCCGTGCACATCGTCGTCGTTGCCGAGCCGAAAAAACAGGAACGCTACTACGGCAAGCGCGGCGAGGAAGTGTATTCATTGCTCAACGCCGGCGCCGCCGTTGAGAA
>DATILO010000057.1:0-10533 GCA_035476335.1 Binatia bacterium
AACGCGATAGCCGTGCTTCGCAAAGGGAATCTTCTCGAGCTGCACGCCTTTGTCGGTCAATTGCTTGATGAGCTGCTGTTCATCGGTGCGAAGCGTGTTCACGCGAATCGCGGGCTTGAGAATGACCGGTGCGGCCTTGCCACCCAGCTTCAGGTAGCGTTGCTCGAAGACGTTCATGTGCGCGTCCAGCGCTGGCCGTCAGGCGTGTCCTCGACGTGAATGCCGTGCTTGAGCAGCTCCTTCCGCAATTCGTCAGAACGCTTGAAGTCTTTCTTCGCCCGCGCGTGCGCGCGTTCGTCGACCAGTTTCTGCAATTCCGGAGCCAGCGGCTGTGCCTGCGCCGCGGCAACGTCGGCAATGCCCAGTCCGAGCACGCGGTCGAAGTCCTCGAGCAGCTGCAATCGTTCGTGCGAGCCGAGCGTTTCGTCCTTGACGACCGCCCAGACGATGCTCATCGCAATCGGCATGTTCAAGTCGTCATTGATGGCTTTCAGGAATGCGTCTTGGTGCGTCTTGAATGCAGGATTTATCTTTGTCGTGTGGTTGGCGCGCAGTTCCCTGACCTTGTCTTTCAGGTTGTTCCACGCGTTCTTCGCGCCGTCGAGCGCTTCCCAGGAGAAGTTGAGCTTGCTGCGGTAGTGCGCGCCGAGCATGAAGTAGCGGTAGTCGAGCGGGTCATACTTCTTGTCGATGAGCGTCTGGAGCGTGATGAAGCCCCCGCCGCTCTTCGCCATCTTCGCCTCGTGCAGGATGAGGAATTCGCCGTGGAGCCAGTACTTCACCCACTTCTTGCCCGTCACGGCTTCGGTCTGCGCGATTTCGTTCGTGTGGTGCACGGCAATGTGGTCGATGCCGCCGCAGTGGATGTCAAACTGGTCTCCGAGAATCGAGGTGCTCATCGCGCTGCACTCGATGTGCCAGCCCGGGAATCCGGTGCCCCAAGGGCTGTCCCATTCCATCTGGCGTTTCTGGTCCTTCGGCGAGAACTTCCACAGCGCGAAGTCGGTGGGATTGCGCTTGCCCGCGCTCAATTCGACGCGCGCGCCCGCCTTCAGGCCTTCAATGTCCAGCTTGGCAAGCTTGCCGTAGTCCTTGAACTTGCTGGTATCGTAATAGACGCCATCGTCGGGAATGACGTACGTGAATCCTTTTTCCTCAAGCTTCTGCACGAGCTCAATCTGCTGCTTGATGTAGTCGGTTGCCTTGCACCAGACGTTCGGAGGAAGGATGTGCAAATGCTCCAAGTCTTTCTGGAATGCCTTGGTGTAGAATTCGGCAAGCTGCCACGCGCTCTTGCCCTCGCGTTTCGAGGCGAGCTCCATCTTTTCCTCGCCCGTGTCCGCATCAGAGGTCAAGTGACCGACATCGGTGATGTTCATGACGTGCTGGACGCGGAACGCGTTGTAGAGCAGCATGCGCTTCAGCACGTCCTCGAACAGGTACGTGCGCAGGTTGCCGATGTGCGCGTAGTTGTAGACGGTGGGACCGCACGTGTAGAGCTTGACGAACTTGTCCTCGAGCGGCTTGAACGTCTCCTTCTTGCGCGACAGCGTGTTGAAGAGCTTGAGCATAAGGGCTTGTCCTCGGTGCCCGTTTAAAAAGGTTATCCTGCGTTGAGCTCTGCCGTGCTTCCGCGTCGTTGAGTGTTGGTGAGTTCCGTTCCCAAGCAGGGTTGTCGTACCGTTGCTTTCGACTAACTAATCGACGCTACCAAACTGCCGGGGAACCCAACGACACGAGCACGAGACCACTACCCAACTACCAGGGCATTCATAATGCTTATTAAGACAACATCTCTTCATTGCCTGGGGAAAACCAATGCAGTGTGAATTGTGCGGCAAGGAGGGTGCGACGCTGCGCTCCAACGTGGAGGGCGCCGAGCTCACGGTCTGCCAAAAGTGCGCGGGCTACGGAACCACGCTGCGTTCTGCGCCAATCGCCCAACCTCAAAAGAATGTTGTTCACGCTCCTGTTGTCCAGCACCGTCCGGTTTCAAACGCCGGCGAATTAGTGAAGCGCGCCCGCGAAAAGCTCGGTCTGTCCCAGAAGGACTTTGCGCTCAAGCTGAATGAGCACCAGAGCATGCTCCACAAGATCGAGGCAGGGCATGCTCCGAGTCTTGAATTCGCGCGCAAGCTCGAAAAGCAGCTCCACATCTCGCTGACCGAGGAGTACCAGGAAGTCAAGTTCTCAGCAACGAAAGCAACAGACCAGGGCTTGACGCTCGGCGACGTGATCAAGCTCAAGGACGAGCGTAGCGCATAACCGGACAATCTCCCGGAACGATTTCTTGCAGCGTCCACGTCGCGTTGAGGAAACGTCCGAACTCTTGCAAGTTCTTCAGGCACGGCTCATCCTGAGGCGCGCACGGCGTGTCGCAGGGACTGAACAAAAGCGTGTGCCCTCCCGCAAGCGCGCCAATACCTTCCGTCAAATTCTGCGGGAACAACGGATAATAGAGCGGGACGACTTTTGCGTCGGTGAAGAGCGCGACGCGCGGGTCGCTCGTGACGATGAGCGGCAGTCCTTGCGCAACGCGAGGATACACTCCTTCCCAAAGCAGCGGATTCTTTTCACCCTCATACGTCGCATAGTAGAGCCCCCAGCGGAGCGTCTGTGCGCCCGCAACCGCGATGAGGATGAGCGTCATCCAGATGAACACGTGCTTGAGTTTTCCGGCGTCGTAGTCCTGGATCAAGCTCCAACCGCGCGCCGCAAGCAGTGCGATAAACGGGAACACGAGCGTCAAAAAGCGCACTTCCTTGTGCGGCAGCAGCGTCCAATAGCCAAGTACCAGAACGGACACCAGAGTAACAGCAAGCATCGTTCGTTCGCGACGCAGCGAAACAATCGCTCCGGGAACGGCAAACAGCAGGAAGATGTTGTGTTCCAGTAGCGTGCGGACGTAGAACAGCGGTCCTGCAAGATACAGCCAGAGTCCCGACGTCGCGATGACGTCGTTAGCAGCAAGGACCGAGGCAAGAGGATTCTGGTACCATATCCAGTTCAGCACGAGAAACACCGCAACCGGAAGTGCAAATCCTGCCGCACCAAGGAATCCATCGTGCAAGAACTCGCGCACGTCGCGCGATGCACATGCAACGGCTCCCGCAATCGCGAGCACAATGAGCCCTTCGGGAAACTTTGTGAGGAACGCAAGCGCCGCGGCAACGCCCATGAGAAACGCGCGATTTGTCTGAAGGAACCGCACCGCAAGCAAGGCAAAGAACACGGCCGGCTGCTCCGTCAGGAGCTCGTGTTCGTAGAACAGCAGCATCGGCGCCAAAGCGACAAATGCAAGCGCCCACAACGCGGTTTTCTCGTCGAACGCGTCGCGCGCAATCGCGTACGTGAGCCACACGACGCCCATGCCCATCACGAACTGGAGCACGTGCGCTGCCGTGATGAGGTTGAACCCTGCAAACGGCGTGAGCATTCCCGGCCACACCAATGGCCGCAACGGCTCCCAGAGCCCTCCTGCTCCGAGGGTCGCCATCGCTTTTGCCATGCCGACATACACGGAGGCATCCCACGCAATCGGGGTGGGAAGCAAGTGGAAGATGATGCGCAGAACGCCTGCGAGGAGGAACAGGAATGACGCGAGGGGAGCAAGCCGTTCGTTGTCGCTTGCCGCGTCGTCTGAGTGTTGGTGAGTGCCGTTCCCCGGCAGTTTTGTCGTGCGTCGACCAACGCCGGAGTTGTCACCCGGCATTCTGCTCTGCCTAAATGCGGCGTTCTCCCTCATGTAGTGCAGTCAGCTGCGGGCTCTCGGAAAAGTCCACAGAGGATTGGCTGGAGGTCTTCGCGGGAAGAAAATCCTTCGAGTTTCTGGTACTCGACGATGAGCGTGGGGTATTTCGTGATATGGTACTGCTGCTTGAGGATGTTGACCATGGGTTCGTCCTCGAAATTGGCGTCGAGCGAAAAGATGAGCAGTTTCTCGCCGTACAATTTCTTCAGGTAGTCGAGCACAAACGCCTGCTTCGCGCAGTCGGGGCATTCCTGGTCCGTTGAAAAGAAGTACAGCACGCGCACGACGTCCTCGTTGCACTGTTCGCGCGCCTGCCTGCTCAGGAGCCAGTACTTCAGTTGTTCGATGGTGTACTCGCGCTTGAGCACGTTGAACGTGGCATCGTTGATGCGGCTGTCTTTCACATACGTTTGCAGCTTCTTTGCGGTCTCGTCAAGCTTCTCGAGATTATTGTAGAAGATGGAATAAATGGCGGGACAGGTGTCCTGCGTGTTCAGGGTTGAGATATAGGAATACTGGAGCTGGGAGCTCGCGAATTCGGCGCGCTGTTCCTGGTAGAGGTCCTGCACGTACGTGATGCGCTTGCCCTCCACGACGAGTCCGATGAGCAGTCCCAGCGCGAAGATACCGATGGTGATGGCGCCCGCGAGGATGTACCGGGTTGCATGCATGTTCCGCATATTACCACCGCTGGCGCTTTCCCCGTAATAAATCCACCGCAACGCCTGCCCAAACGACGCCGAGCGCAAGATAATAGAGCAAGAGGAACACGCTTGCGGTGAACCAGCCGTGCTTTAAAACCGGCTCGCGCGTGATGCGGTGCGCGAGGAAGAACACGAACAGGCTCATGGTGAGCATGCTGACCGTGAGGGCGATGCTCATGAAGTCCAAATCAAAGATGGTGAGATTCCAATGAAGGTTTCTCAGCAGCGTGAGAATGTCGAAATTGACGTAGGCAAGATGATAACCGAGCGTGATGATGGGCTTCACGCCATAATAGACGCCGGTGACGATGAGGATGAGCGCGAGCGCGCCTGAAATGAGCAGGGTCGGCATCTGGATCATCCCGAAATCGCCGAACGCGCGGTTGAAGGTCATGCCGCGGTATTCCATCGCGTTCAAGAGCGAGCCCTTGAACCACCGGTTGCGCTGCGCATAGAACTCCTTGAAGGTCGCGGGCGCAATCGTTTCGACGATGGCGTCCATCGCCTGCACGATGCGGTGCTGGTTGCGCTGCAATCGGAGCGTCATCTCGAGGTCCTCGGTAAGATTGCCGTCGGTGGCAAATCCCTTGAGCTTCCGGATGACCTCGGTGCGATAAATGGGGAAGGGCCCGGGAATGACGTGGAGCGCGTCGAGGCGTCCCATGAGCTCCTTGTAGAACATGTTCACGTTGTACTCGTACCATTGCAGTTTCTGCAGGAAATTCTTCGGCGTGCGCACTTTCATGGCGGGCACGACCGCGGCGATGTCCTCTGCCGTGAAGTACGAGAGCAATTTCTTGGGCGCGTCCGCGTGGACGTAGCTGTCGGAGTCCATCGTTGCAAAGAACTCTCCGCGAGCGAGCTTCAGTCCCGCGTTGAGCGCGGCGCCTTTGCCTGCGTTCTTTTGCGAGAGAATCGTGATGTCTCGCGACGGATACCTCGCAGCAATGGCACGCGCGCGCTCCTCGGTGCGGTCGGTGCTGCCGTCATTGACGACAATGAGCTGGAGCCGCGGATAGTCTGCGTTGAGCACGCTCTCCATCGTCTCGCGGATGCAGTCCTCTTCCTGGTATGCCGGGATGATGACGCTCAGCAAGGGCCATTCCTTCCAGTGCTTGCGCTGGATTTTTTGCGGCGTGTCCAGAATGACGAGGAACCAGAAAACTGCGAAGTACATCGAGACGATGGCTGCTATCCAGAGGAGGATTTGCGCAAGGAGATTCATGAAGATGCAGGCACATACGCCCATGCCTCAGCAGTGGAAGGGCTGGGAATCCTTTTAAACTTTATGCTGTGGGAGAGCAGGAAGAGGAGCCCTTGTTCTTCCTCGCTCCAGACGAGCCCCGAGCGCATTTCGGGAGTGATGATGATGGATGCTACCTGCTGGGAGTCCAGCACGCGCGTCGTGTTGTCAAGATTCCGAGAATACCACACAAAATCCAAATCAGCATCGGAGAGCGTGACAACCGGCTGTCCGGTCCAGTGCTGCACCCACGGGGCATAGCCCGGATAGGTGAGCACCGCTCCTTGCGGAAGCGAGAATCGCAGCTCGGCAAGTCCGGAAGCGAGCCCCGCGTCCGGAGGCGCGTGCATCATGTGGGACAAGGAAGAAACCGCCGCGAAGAGGATGCCGCACAGGAACAGGAGCATCGTGAGCGTCCGCACCAGGGAGAACGTCCAGCGTTGTTTTCTCAGTCGCGCAAGTCCGATTCCTGCAACGAGCGCAACGGCAAGCGAGCCGAACACCATGAGCGTCGGGAAAAAGAGCGAGAGCGTCACGAGCGCAACGATGGCGAGCGTGATGAAATAGTTCCGTGCCTTGTTTTCCCAGAGCGTCCAGGCGCCGATGCACGCCGCGATAAGCATGAAGAGGCCATAGGCGTCGAGGCCGCCGAGCTCCACCAGTGCGGATGCGGGCGAGCGCGTGCCGTCAGAAACGACCGTTACCCCGACGAGGAGCAGCAGCAGTCCGAACAGCGCGAGACCGGTAACGTATTTTTTCTTCACGAATAATCCTGCCGCGCACGCGAGCAGGAGGATGAAGAGCGCGTGGAGCGGGAAGAAGAGCGTTGCAAGGATGGCGGGAGATGCGACTGCCAATCCGAGCGTGAGATGGATTTCCGAGGGTTTGAGATGCCGGCGGAGGAAGGGTTCCGTCAGCGCCACGCTGCAGGCGATGGCGGCGATGCTTCCTGCGATGATGATTCCGAAGGCAAGAGGTGAGGGAATGCCTGCACGGGCGAGGAGTGCGATGAGCTCATACGCTTGCGTGCCTCCGAGGAGCGGCTGGCCCGCAAGCCACCGGAAGAGGAGCGGCAGTGCAACGGCCATCGCGGCAATCCCTGCCCAGCCGAGGCGTCTCACGCGCGCACCCCGCAGCGGCGTTCGTAGATGGTGATGGTTCCCGACGTGAAAATGGCGGGGAAGCAGTCGGTGTTGCGGGCGAACAGCGGCTCGTTCGTTCCGGCGAATACGCGCGTGCGTGACGTCCACAGCACGTAGCGTGCGCCATAGCGCTCCATCACGGTGACGATGTCCGAGTCAAACGGCGACGTGAATGCCCGGTGGATGTCCTCGATGCGGATGGCCGCATCATCCTTGAGCAGGAAATTCGTGTCCGCAATGGTGCCGCGCTGCGCCCGCTCCTCGATGGCGTGGCCTTCCTCGAGCGTGGCCAGCACGACGGAATCGGAAGCGGTGTCGGTGCGGAGCCAGTCAAGCGCGTCCCGTTCCTCGATGGTGAGCGCGTTCGCTGATGCGGCCTGCCCTTCATGGAAAGAAGAGATGCCCGAGAGCACGAGGACGAGCACGCCTGCCAGCGCGGCAATCCAGGGGCTCCAGCGCGTGAATTTCGTGCGGTCAACGTAGCGGAGCAGCCGCGCGAGCGCAAACGCGAACAGGAGCACGAGCGCAATGCCGAGCACCTCGAGCCCAAACTCGGGACGGAGCAGGCGCAGCCAGACGAGAAGTCCGGTGGCGAGCACGAGCCCCATGACGAGATAGACGGAGCGTTCCTGTTCCTTGAACAAATGGCGATACATCACGTACATTCCTGCGACAAAGGGAACGACTCCGACGGCCGCAACCGCATCGAGCACGCTGATATGGGAGAAGTATGCCGCAAGGATGCTCGTGGGGATGTTTTGCCAGAAGACGGCCAGTCCGTGTGCCACGAAGAGCCGTTTGAAGAAAAGCAGCGCGCTCCAGAGCGCGAACAGCACGGAGAAAAAGACCAATTCGTGTTCGCCGCGCGGACGCTGCACGTCGGCCATCACTGCGAGCAGCAGATACACGAGCAGTCCGAGGATGAACAGGGTGAAGCTCGGCGTGATGATGGAGCCGGCAATGATGAGCGCAAGGAACGTTCCCCTCCGCTGCGGAAGGTCGAGACGGAGGAAGCAGAGGAGCATCGCGAGCCCGAACACGATGCTCAACGAGGGAGCAGATGCCGAAACAAGCCCTTGCCACAGCACGGGAACCAATCCTGCGGCGAGCGCAGCGATGAGCGATGCGCGCCAGTCGCGCGTCGTTTCCTGCGCAAAGGCGTAGACGAGCACGACGAGCACCGCCGCGGAGAGATTCGTGAGCACCTTTGCCGCGAGCGGGATGCCGAAGATGAAGCCAACACCTGCGAGCGCATAATCATAGGCGGGCGCGAAGAGCGTTGTGCGTCCCCCGAAGCTCAAGGGGTCGTCGAAGAGGGGGGCGCCGGTCTGCTGGATGTGCTCGGCCTGGCGCAGGTGAAAATACGAATCGTCCACCGAGAATGCAGACGTGCCGAGGGCAAGCGCCATGCGGACGATGAATACGGCGAGCGCCAGTCCCAGTGCAATCCACACCGCTTTCTTCATGCACGGGGGCCTTCCGGAAGAGTATAATAAGCTTGTTGCGAAACACATTTAAACACTCTTGCCGACGACGAACGTATGCGTGTTTCAACCGGCAGCGAGACCGTGGACCGATTGCTCCAGGGCGGGCTGGACGCGGACTGCCTGACCACCATCTACGGTCCTGCGGGCGCGGGGAAAACCAATCTTGCGCTCATGACCTCCGTGAAGGTCGCGGAAGCGGGCAAGAAGGTCATCTACGTTGATACGGAAGGCGGGTTCTCCGTTGAGCGATTGAAGCAATTGACGAAGAATCACGAGCAAGTCATGGAAGACATCATGTTTCTCAGGCCCACGACGTTCGCGGAACAGGTTGAGGCGTTCGAGAAGCTGCGCGCGCTCGTGAACAGCAAGATTGGGTTGATTGTCGTGGACAGTATTTCGATGTTGTATCGTTTGGAGTTGGGCAGTTCCGAGGAAGTGTACGACGTCAACCGTGCACTGGGCAAGCAGATTGCCGCATTGACCGAAATCGCGCGCAAGAAGGAAATTCCCGTGTTGATTACCAACCAGGTGTATTCTTCGTTCGATGAGCGCGATAAAGTCTCGATGGTCGGCGGGGACTTGTTGCGCTACGGAAGCAAGTGCCTCGTGGAACTGCAAATCACGCCCTCGAACAAGCGTCGTGCAATCATCAAGAAGCATCGCTCGCTCGCGCCCGAGCAGGAAGCGGTGTTCAGGATTGTCGAAAGCGGAACCGAGGACGCGAAGGAGAGCCGAGGGTTTAACCTGTTCAGACGGGCTGACGACAGGCCCGTTGATAAATTTAAATAGTGAACGCGATTTCTGCCTTTCGTGAAAAGAGGACTTGCACTGGCATTCATCGGCTTGCTGCTCTTGACGGCGTGCGCCGACCAGGACTTCTATAACTCCGTGTGTAACAGCGGTCAGAAAATGAGCATCAAGCAAAAACTCTTCTGCTTCTATCTCAAGTCGCATGCGGGAGGCGCAATCGCAGACAACGCACCTGCAACAAACACCGCTGTCGGTTGCACCCAGGACAAGGACTGCTCTTCGTGTCAGGGAAGCGGACTCAGTTATGCAACGTGCACCAACGGGCAATGCGGCACGCCCCAGTTCGAGGACTGCAACCGCGCCGTCCAGGACCGGTACGGCTCGCAGTATCAGGGAACGTGCCAGAACGCCCAATGCACGATGGTGCAGCCGCAGGGCGGCAGGGTGTGCTCGAGCGACGATGACTGTACGCGCTGCGACGGCAAGACGCTCTACACGTCCTACTGCATCACCGAAATCCAGCGCTGTGACACGCAGGAATACGCCTCGGACTGCGACGCAGCCATTGGAGCGCAATACGGCCAGTACGGCACGTGCGGTGTCTTCGACAAGAAGGCGATGTGTACGGTCATTTAGACGGAGAATAGGTTTTATATTCTTAGACGTGCCGGGAACCGATGTGACTGAATTCGAGAAGTACAAAATCAAGGAGTACGTGTTCTGGGATTTGTACCTGAACGACCGCCAAGCGTCATTCATCGGACGCTGCTATGCTTCTGCCCGTCGAGAAAACGCAAATTTTCTGGCGGACATGATGCCTGAAGAGCGCAATGAGCTCTTTGACGTGGTTGTTCCGGCATGGGAAATGGCAGTTAAGAAAGCATTCAATCACGACCGTTCAAATCTGGCAATATTGGGCAACACGTGGAACCATTTGCACGCGCACCTGATTCCGCGCTATTTCGCGTTGAGAGTCTTCGACAGTTTTACTTTTACCGACCCGAATCCCACGGGAAATTACGCTCCTTATGACAAGACGAAGCTTCCGCTGGAAACGCTGCTGAAAATAAAGGAAGCAATAAAAGAAAAATTGTAGAATTATTCTTCCGTGAATTCTTCAACCGTGAACTTCGGCTCTGCGTCCTTGCCGAGCGTTCCCCGATTTCTCAGGTATTCGCGCGCGAGGATGTAGAACAGGAGTCCGAGGGACTTCTTGCCCTTGTTGTTGCACGGGACGACGAGGTCAATCTCGTTCGACTGGTTGTTCGTGTCGCAGAGCGCAATGACGGGAACGCCGATGAGCATGGCGTCCTTGATGGCGTTTCTGTCCGGCCACGAATCGGTCACGAGGATGCATTTGACTTCCATGAACGTCTCCAACGCGGGGTTGGTCAGGATTCCCGGAGGATATCTGCCGGCGAACGTCTTCACGCCGGTGTGCTTGCCGAACGCCTTG
>DATILO010000058.1:0-4726 GCA_035476335.1 Binatia bacterium
CTGCGTGTCCTCGAAAACGAACCGATAGGAAACGCCATCCTCTTGCGCGAGCTTGAGCGCGTTCACGACGCCGTCCCCGAGGAACGCGACATCGCCACTCAGCGGAACGAGCACACCGACCTTGAATTCAGGAGAAGCGCAGCCGACGAGCAGGAGCGCCAAAAGAAACAAGTATTTCATGAGCGTTTGAGAATGAACGGGATGATTTTTGATTCCGCCCGCCGGAGGTGTTCCTGGAACGTCGCCTTGGACACGCCCATGATTTGCGTGAGTTCGCTCAGGTCGGTTTGCTTGGGAAATGAATAGTAACCGTTGTCGTACGCGAGATAGAGCGCCTCGCGCTGCTTGGGCGGCAGTTTCGGGAACAGATTTGCGACATAGACATCGTCAATGACCCGATTGGAGAACTCGAGCAGCTCGAAGGACATCACAATAGAAGAGGATTTTGAAAGCTGGATGAGGCGTTCCAGCGGAGCGCGGTTCCAGGATGCTACATGCCACGTCTCAAAGCCGTCTGAATCGTTGATGATGGGCGAAACATAGAGCAGTTCGGGATTGTACACGGCGCGATATTCCTCAGGATGCATGCTTTCCTCTACACGGCTGAAGAAGATGTTCCCCGCGCCTTCAAGTTGGAGCACGGAAGGGAGCTGTTTCAATGCGCGGACGTATTTCTGGACATCTTCCACGGCGCCGTGAAGGACGTGAATAGCAGAAAGCTCCACCTTTCTCCCCTCGCGCACCTGGTGCCCTAAGGGGTATGTATAGTCGCTGATGCCGCATTTTGCAGTGAGAGGAGTGTATATACAGCCCTCATGCTTCAGCCGAAACCTCAAGCACCACATACCTGACAGGTACGGGTAAATGCCTATTTATTGCTTGCGGCTCGGAGCTGAACGATGGCACCGAGCGCCCGGAAAATCGTCGAGATGGCCTGTCCGAAGCCGCACAGCAATCATCACCTGGAAATCATCGCGGTGCTGGCGTTTCTCTTGCTCGTTGCACTCGTGTATGCGGGCCCTGCGCTCCTGCCCAGCGGAAAAATCGTGCACGAGAATCCCTTATTGTTGCGACAAGCGCTGAATACCACCATCACCAGTCGGGAAACCGCAGCGCGAGTCTATTCGGACATGGTCAATCTCCCCGTTGCTGCCAGCGATGTCCGCGTTGAAAGACACCTCATTGAGGAAACGGTGTACGTCTACCGCAAGATGGCGCTTGACCAAAATGGCGTGCTCTACTCCATCAATACGACGCAGCGCTAGTTTTTAATAGGAGTCTTTGAACGGTTCATGCATGACCGTCGCAAAACTCGAATCCGTTCTCAACGAACACACCATTTCCCATGAGCTGAAGCAGTTCGCGATGTCCGTCGCCACGGTCGAGATGGCCGCGGGAGCCGTGCACGCGAAACTCGACCAGATGATTAAGACCGTCGTGATGGTCGACAAGAAAAACGATTTGTGGGTAGGCATCGTGCGGGGCGACGACCGCGTTTCGCTCTCTCGCTTCGGATTCCAGCTGAAGCTCGACGGTTTGCGGATGGCAAAGCAGGATGAAGTGCTCGCCCGTACCGGATTTCCGGTTGGCGGCGTTCCGCCGCTCGGCTTCAATGCCCACTGGGTGATGGACGTCAAGGTGAGCGAGATGCCGTTCTGCTGGGCCGGCGGCGGTTCCGACAAGGCGCTCCTGAAAGTCACGCCCGCAGACATTCTCAAAGCGACGAATGCGACGGTGGCGAGGATAACGGTTTGATGCTCGCGAAACTCCGTTCTGAGCTCAAGAAACATTCAGATAAAACGTACAACTTCAACCAATTCTTCAAAACGCCCATCAAGGCGTATGGCGTCAGATATCCGGTTCTCAGAAAGCTCGCGAAAAAACACTGCCCCGATTTCGTTGACGAAAAACTCTGCGACGCATTGTGGAAGTCCGGCATGCATGAGGAAGCCGTTGTCGCCATCGCGTGGGCGAAGCAGAAGAAGATTGCGACGCTCGAACTGATGAAGACGTGGCTTGATTCCTCTGTGTCAAATTGGTCGCAGGTCGACGACATCTGCCTCTCGGTGCTGGGCCCGATGGTTGAGAAGGATGCGTCGCTCATCCCGAAAATCAAGTCGTGGACAAAGGCAACGAGTTTGTGGACGCGTCGCGCGAGCGCGGTGGCGTTCGTCATTCCCGGCCGCCATGGACACTACCTCAACCACATCTTCGACGTCTCAAAAAAGCTCATGCACGACCCGGAAGACCTCGTGCAGAAAGGGTACGGCTGGGCATTGAAGGAAGCGAGCAAGCCACACCAGCGAAAGGTTTTTGAGTTCGTCCTGCAGCACAAGAAAAAGATGACGCGCACCGCGCTCAGATACGCGATTGAGTTGCTTCCCGCGCACATGAAACGGCGCGCGATGGCAAAAGAATAGATTTATATACTGAAAAATAGAGGTTCGAGAATATGAGTGGCGTTTTGAAATGGCAACTTGAAAAGATTGCAGGGCAAATGAAAGACTCCATCAGCAAGCCCGTACTTGATTACCTCCACGCGAATTCAGCAGGCAATTATCAATCCGCCATGAAAATCACGGCAAAATACAGCACGCAACTCGCTTCCACCATTGAATTCTACCGCCACCGCCCGAACCTGTGGGGAATCCCGGGCCCGGAACGAGTCGCATCCGCGGAATGGACGGTCACCGAACCGAACAAGACCGAAATCACGCTCGACTCAAAAGTTCCCGCCATCATGACCGAAATCAAGATGGCCGAGCTGCTCAAGGACAGCGGCATGAAAGAGCGCCTGGAAGAATTGTATAGATACGTCCGCGATATCCGCTTGTAAGCGCCTCGTTACGCCTTTCTAGGAAAGCTTTATAAACCCCCCTCTTGTTCTCCGACTATACCTATTCACAGGGTAACATAGGAGGGGAAAGTATATGGCAAAAGCAAAACCGCACATTAACGTTGTATTCGTCGGTCACGTTGACCACGGCAAGTCCACGACTGTTGGACGACTCTTGTTCGACGCAGGTGCAGTTCCTGAACAGGAAATGCGCAAGCTCAAGGAAAAGGCAGAGGAGATGGGCAAGGGCGGATTTGAGTTCGCCTTCGTCATGGACAACCTCAAGGAAGAGCGAGAACGTGGAGTCACCATCGACTTGAGCCACAAGAAGTTCTCGACTCCGAAGTACGACTTCACCATCATCGACGCTCCGGGACACCGTGACTTCATCAAGAACATGATTACCGGCGCATCGCAGGCAGACGCAGCCGTCATCGTCGTGGGCTCGGAAGGAGTCCAGGCGCAGACGAAGGAACACGCGTTCCTCGCCAAGACATTCGGCGTCGGACAAATCATCGTCCTCTGTAACAAGCAGGACCTGAACAAGTACGACCAGGCAAAGTTCAACGCCACCAAGGCGCAGGCAGAACAGCTCCTGAAGAGCGTCGGCTACAAGACCGACGGCGTCAAAATCATTCCCGCGGCTTCGTACCTCGGCGAGAACATCGTCAAGCGTTCTCCGAACATGCCCTGGTACACGGGCCCGACGTTGATTGAAGCGTTGGACCAGTTGAGCGTGCCGCAGAAGCCGACCAACCTCCCGTTGCGACTCCCCATCCAGGACGTCTACAGCATCACCGGCATCGGTCTTGTCCCTGTTGGCAAGGTCGAAACCGGCATCCTGAAGGCGGGCGACAAGGTCATCATCGTCCCCGGCCGAGAAGGCAAGGGCGTGAACGGCGAAGTCAAGTCCATCGAAATGCACCACGAAATGATTTCTGAAGCAGAACCTGGTGACAACGTTGGATTCAACCTCCGCGGTCCGGAAAAGAAGGACCTCGCGCGTGGCGACGTGCTCGGACACCCGAACTCGGTTCCCACGGTTGCGACGGAGTTCACGGCCAACATCATCGTTTTGAACCACCCGACCGTCATCACGGTTGGCTACACGCCGGTGTTCCACATCCACACCGCGCAGGTTGCCTGCCAGATTACGGAGCTGGTCAAGAAGATCAACCCTGCGAACGGTGAAACGTTGCAGGAGCACCCCGACTTCATCAAGAACGGCGACGCCGCAGTCGTGAAAATCAAGCCGATGCAGCCGCTCGTCATTGAGAAGAACAAAGACATCCCGCAGATGTCGCGCTTCGCGATCCGTGACTCAGGAGTCACCGTCGCGGCCGGCATGTGCATCGACCTCGTCAAGAAGCCGATGTAGATGTTTTGATTGTTGTTTTTTTAACCATGGCGACCCGGGGCTCGCCGTGAACAGCACACAGGAACACCATGCAAAAAGCACGCATCAAGTTGGCATCGACCGACATTGACAAGCTGAACCAGGTCTGCGTCTACATCAAGGACATCGCGGACAAGACCGGCGTAGATATGCGTGGTCCGATTCCGTTGCCGACCAAGAAATTGAGGATGGCGACGCGACGGTGTCCCTGTGGTGACGGTTCTGCGACGTGGGAGCGTTTCGAGATGCGCATCCACAAGCGCTTGATTGATTTGGGCATTGACGAACGTGCGCTCAGACTCGTCATGAAGGTCCCGATTCCTGAAGGTCTCAATATTGAAATCGAAATGATTGATGTCGGGTAGTTCTATGACAACGATTGACTTGACCAATAGCCCCCGTGAGGCCTACCGCACGTATGGCAATCGCGACGGGATTGAATTCAACCACATCGACATCCTCCACCCCATCCCGCTCTATGCCGCCGAGATTGC
>DATILO010000059.1:0-5776 GCA_035476335.1 Binatia bacterium
CGGCGAGCGTCTTCCTCCTCCGATTCCCGCCAACGTTCTCGAGGACCTGTGCGACATGGGTTTCGTTGAAGGCACGGGCGAGGACGTTCAGCTGACCGCCCGCGCGCGCACCGGCACCTACGCGATTCCGAATGGTTCCGAGCAATCACCGTTCAAGCACAAGTAATAAATACGCACCTTCTTTCGGCAAATCCATGCATCAAAGAGGTTTCAGACTTATCGCGAGTTTGTTCATCCTGAGCATCGTGCTCTTCGGCTTCACATTCATCAAGCAAGGGAACGATGAATTTCTGGCATACCAGGTCACCATCGTCGGCTACGCGTTCGCGCTCTACTTCCTCCACCGCCAATTCCGGTTCTCGAACCTCACGCTGGGCGGGATGACGCTGCTCGCCATCATGCACATGCTCGGCGGGGTTGATTTCGGTTACGGCCTCATCTACGGCAAGATGCTCTTTCCCATCGGCAATCTTCCGATTTTCCGGTACGACAATCTCGTGCATTTCTACGGCACCTTCATGGTCGCGTGGGTGCTGCACCAGATGATTCAGCCCTCGCTGAAACGCGACGGCATCCTCCCGCACCTCATCATCGCCCTCGGCGCATTGGGGATTGGCGCGGTGGTCGAAATCACGGAGTTCTTTGTCGCGTTGTCAACACCGCACAATTTTGTGGGGGACGTCACGAACACGTCGCTGGACTTGGTGTTCAACTCGCTCGGCGCCATCACCGCAATGCTCGTGAGCAGTTATCGGGAGTGGAGGAAATGAGCGAGCTCGTGGACATTGTCAATGATGAGGGTCACGTGCTTCGCGTGCTTTCGCGCAAGGCAGCGCACCAGCGGGGACTGATGCATCGCGCCGTGCGCGTGCTCCTGTTCAACAAGCGCGGAGAGGTGTTTGTGCAGCAGCGCGCGCAGTCGAAGGACATCAATCCGGGATTGTGGGAAGGTTCGCTTGCCGGGCACCAGTTGCACGGCGAAGAGGCCATCCACGCGGCCGTGCGGGAGACAAAAGAGGAACTCGGCATGGCGATTCCGAAATCACGCTTCAAGCGTCTCGGCAATTTCCTGGTGAAGAACGCGAAAGACCATCTGTTCTACACGCTCTATTCCGTTCGCGGCGTTGCCAAGACGCCGAAGCTCAATGCAGAGGAAGTCGCTTCCGGTCATTGGGAGCCCGTTGCGCTCGTGACGCGCCATACGCGCATGCATCCGCACCGCTATACGCCAGGATTCTTGGTGGCGTGGCATTTGTTCAGAAAGTATCACCCGAAATAGTTTCTATATTGAAAAATAATAAGGTGTGACGTTAAGAGCAACAATGCTTTTATACTTCAACTTAACTATGGTTAACTCTAGGGGATATGGCGCTCAAAGTATTGCATCCGCAGGAAGTGGAAGTGTTCTACCTGCTTCCAGCACTGAGAAAGGAGATTGCCGTTAATCTCAAGGCTCAAAAGCTCAACCAAAAAGAAATTGCCGTCATTTTGGGCGTTACCGAAGCCGCGGTGAGCCAGTACTTCAGCGAAAAGCGAGCGAACGAAATCAAGCTCACCAAGGAAATCAAGCAGCAAGTGCAGGACGTTTCGAAGAACATCCGCACCCCACCGCAATTTGTTTACGAAACCCAGCAACTGCTCAACCGCTTGCTCGAGACGAAGGCGACGTGCGAGTTCCACAAGCAAGTCAACGGCGACATCCCTGCGAACTGCACGATGTGTTTTGACGGCAAGGTGCACCCGTGATTTACGCGTGCAAATCGTGCGGCTGGGAATTTGACGAGTCGCGCGGCGCTCCCGAGCACCGCATCACGGCAGGAACGTCATTTGCGCAGCTTCCGCACGCATTCAAGTGCCCGTGGTGCGCCAATGACAAGGACACCTTCGAACAACTGCACGATCTCAGTACCAACAACCAAACAACCCAGGTGAAGACTATGCACACAACCCAAGTAAACGGACCCATTACCCGCGAGACAAACATCCAACAGCTCGCAAACGAGTACCCCGAAGCCGTCGTCGTCATGGCCGAGCGCGGATTGCACTGCTTCGGCTGCCACGGCGCGCAGTACGACACCGTCGAAGCAGGCGCAAAGGGCCACGGCCTGCCGGACAGCGAAATCGACAAGATGGTCAACGAGATGAACCAAGTCGTCGCCACGAAGAAGGATTCGAAGGCGCACGCGAAAGAAATCAAGAAAGACATTCACGTGACTGAGAAGGCCGCGCAGAAGCTCGTTGAGCTCATGCAGGCAGAGAAGAAGGCCGGTTATGGCCTTCGTTTGGAAGTGGTTCCGGGCGGCTGTTCGGGATTCAGCTACAACCTCGACTTCGACAACCAGGCAAAGGAAGGCGACACCATCTTCAACCAGCATGGCGTCACGATTTACATTGATGCCAACAGCATGAGCCAAATGACCGGCTCGAAGCTCGACTACGTTGACGGCCTCCAGGGTTCTGGCTTCAAGATTGACAACCCGAACGCGCAC
The DNA here is from genome assembly GCA_035476335.1 of Binatia bacterium. Taxonomy (GTDB): domain Archaea; phylum Nanobdellota; class Nanobdellia; order Woesearchaeales; family ARS49; genus DSQK01. The sequence goes on from DATILO010000059.1 coordinate 2,490, forward strand.
AGCTCGTGCGGCTGTGGGAAGAGCTTCGCATGAACGTTCTCGAAATACGAGACCTTCACGTGAGCGCGGGAGGCAAGCAAATCCTGAAAGGGCTGACGCTCACCATCAAACAGGGTGAAGTCCATGCCTTGATGGGGCCGAACGGCTCAGGCAAGAGCACGCTCAGCTACGTCATTGCAGGCCATCCGGGCTACGAAGTCACGAAGGGAGACGTCCTGTTCGATGGCAAGAGCATTCTCGCGATGCCGCCTGACGAACGCGCGAAGCTCGGACTGTTCCTCGCATTCCAGAACCCGGTCGAGATTCCGGGCGTGAACCTCGGCACGTTCCTCTTCACCTTGTTCAAGAACAAGTATCCGAAAGGCAGCGCCGCAACGTACCAGAAGGAACTTCATGCGTTGCTCAAGCAGCTCAACCTCGGAAGCGCGTTCATCGAACGCCCGTTGAATGCCGGACTGTCCGGCGGGGAAAAGAAGCGCGCAGAAGTGCTGCAACTGCTCCTCACGCGTCCGGCGCTTGCCGTGCTGGACGAAACCGACTCCGGATTGGACATTGACAGTCTCAAAATCGTTTCTGATGCCGTGAACAGCATGCGTTCGCCGCTGTTCTCTGCACTCATCATCACGCACTACAACCGCATTTTGGAATTCCTCAAGCCGGACTTCGTGCACGTCCTCTTGGACGGCAAAATCGCGATGACCGGCAATGCAAACCTGCCGCAGGAACTCGAAAAGAAGGGCTACCGCTGGCTCAAGGAGGCCGCGTGACGCCGACGCAGGTTGCCATCAATGACGGCTATGCCGAAAAGTACGGCTTCCACGACGCGGAAACGTCGGTCTTCAAGACGCCGAAAGGGCTTTCGGAAGACATCGTGCGCCAGATTTCTGCGGAAAAGAACGAGCCCCGGTGGATGCTGGACATCCGCCTGCAGGCATTCCGCGCATTCCTCGAGAAGCCGTTGCCCGGCTGGGGCGGTGACCTGTCAGGCATTGATTTCGAGAACATCACGTATTACATCAAGCCGACAGGAAAGACGGAGCACTCCTGGGACGATGTTCCTGAACAAATCAAGCAGACGTTCGAGAAGCTCGGCGTTCCCGAGGCAGAACGCAAGTTCCTCGGTGGCGTCGGTGCACAATACGAATCCGAGACGGTGTATCACAAGCTGCGCGAGGACCTCGCCAAGCAAGGTGTCGTGTTCCTCGATACCGACACGGCGTTGAAAGAGCGCGCAGACCTCGTCAAGAAATACTTCGCAAGCGTCGTGCCGCTCAACGACAACAAGTTCGCCGCGCTGAACACCGCACTGTGGAGCGGCGGCTCCTTCATTTACATTCCTCCCGGCGTCAAGGTTGACGTTCCATTGCAGGCCTATTTCCGCATCAACGCGAAGAACGTCGGCCAGTTCGAGCGCACGCTCATCATCGTCGACAAGGATGCTTCGGTCACGTACATCGAGGGCTGCACCGCTCCCGTGTACAGCACGGATTCCCTGCACGCGGCAGTCGTGGAACTCATCGCGCTGCCCGGCAGCAAGGTGAGATACGTCACGATTCAGAACTGGAGCAGCAACGTCTACAACCTCGTCACGAAGCGCGCAGTGGCGTACGAGAACGCGGTTGTTGAATGGATTGACGGCAACATGGGCAGCAAGCTCACGATGAAGTACCCTGCAGTCATCCTCAAGGGCGAAAACGCTCGCGCAGACATTCTCAGCATCGCGTACGCGGGCAAGGGCCAGCACCAGGACGCAGGCGGCAAGGTCACGCATCTCGCAAAGAACACCCAATCACGCATCATCTCCAAGTCCGTGAGCAAGAACGGCGGCCGCACGAGTTATCGCGGCCTGATCAAGGTCGCAAAAGGATGCACCGGCATCCGAAGCACGGTGCGCTGCGATGCCCTGCTGCTCGACGAGCACTCACGGTCTGACACGTATCCGACGATTGAATCCGACGAGAAACTGGTGAACATCGGCCACGAGGCCACGGTCGGAAAAATCGGTGACGACCAGCTCTTCTATCTCATGAGCCGCGGGATGAAGGAGTCGGAAGCGATGGCCATGATTGTCCTCGGTTTCATCTCGGAATTCACCAAGGAGCTCCCGATGGAGTATGCCGTGGAGCTCAACAAGCTCATCCAGCTCGAAATGGAAGGGTCTGTCGGGTGACACCATGGCAATCGTTCTTTCGCTCCCCGATGAAGCAGTCGCGTCCGGCGTGACGTGGCAGGACAACGTCCTCACGATTCCTGCAAAGGCCGTCGTGAAGCAGCCGTTCACCTACTCCGCAAACGGGGACTCGCCGTTCACCATCGACGTCGGAGCAGGCGCGCGCGTCACGTTGCTCGAGACGCTCACGACTGACAAGAGCGCGAACCTCGGCACGACGCTTATCCTCCGCGAAGAATCGTCCGTCAAGCTCATCAGCGTCGCGACGCAGAACAACATCAACATCCAGCGCACCGTGACGCTCGCAGGCCGCTCATCGAGCTACGAGGAGCATGATGTCTTTTATTGCACGGGCCAGCAGGGCTTCAGCGTGTCAAGCAACGTCATCAATGGAGCTCCGCAGACCAAGGCAACGGCGATGATGCACGGCGTCCTCGACCATGCGGCGAAGTCCTCATGCACGGGCACGATGCGCATCAACAAGGGAGCGCAGGGTGCACAGTCACAGCTCGCGCAGCACGTCTTGCTGTTGAGCAAGGACGCGAAGGCCGAGAATTTCCCCTACTTGGAGATTGAGGAGAACGACGTCACCGCAGGGCACGCCGCAACGGTCAGACCGCTTGACGAAGAGCAGCTCTTCTACCTCCGCTCGCGCGGCCTGCCCGACAGCGAAGCGCGGAGAATCCTCCTCATGGCATTCCTCACGCCCTTCCTGGGCACGATGGACAAAACGCTCCAGGAGCGCGTCGTCCAACTTATCGAGAAGAAATGGAGTGAGTATGCGCTCGTCTCTTGAGACCGAACACGCGTGGAAGAAGGATTTCCCTATCTTAAAACAGCAGGTCGCGTATCTGGATAGCGCCGCGACCTCGCAAAAGCCGTCGCACGTCATCAAGACGCTCGAGCAGTTCTACCAGACAACGAACGCGAACGTGCACCGCGGCGTCTATCAGTGGAGCGCACAGGCGACTGCGCTGTACGAAGGCGCGCGCAAGAAGGTTGCGAACTTCCTCGGAGCAAAGCCCTATGAAATAATCTTCACGCGCAACGCGACCGAAGCCATCAACCTCGTGAGCCACAGCTGGGCAGGGTACAACCTGAAGCAAGGCGACCGCAT
>DATILO010000060.1:0-4919 GCA_035476335.1 Binatia bacterium
GAAGTAGGTGTAGTCCACGACCGACTTCGACGCGATGGACATTCCCGCATGCTGGATTTCATCGAGGTTCACGAGACTCTCGATGCCATTCGGAGAGGAACTCGTGAGCTTGCCCTCCAAGCGCTGGAGGAAGGACGGGGCGCCCGCCCACGGGCGGTACCAGGTGCTGTTCGTATGCGTCATGAGATTGTCCGTGTTCGTGCCGGAGACAAAGGTCGTGATGTTCGTGCGCTCGATGAGGTTGAGCACCCTTCCGACGGTGTTGACGCGGTAAATGGGGTCTTCGAAAAGGAAGATGCTCACGCTCCCGTTCACGCTGCGCGTCACGTTCCAGGATGCGGTCGTGATGGGGTCGCGGAGGAAGATGGTCAGGTTCGTGAAGCCCGCAATCGTCCACGGGTCAACCTGGTCGACCGAGAACGGGCCGTTGGTGAGCGTCAGCGTGAGCCCGACATCGGTCGCGGCATTCTCCATGCGCACCACCCACGTGCCGAAGGTGTTGTTCTCCATCACCGACTGGTTGGAGCCGTTTAGGGAGCCGTTCACCACGAGTTCGCGGTACGCCGAGGAAACGCTGTACAGGTAGTCCGAGCGGTTTGCGATGTCATCTTCCATCGCGACAAGCGCGCGATAGGTTGCCACGGAAATCATGCGGCCCGCGTCATCCTCGATGTCATTGACGAGATGGTTCATCGTGAACATTCTTGTGTCCAGGACAAAGGATTGTTCCCTCCGCTGCTGCGGCTGCTGGAAGGTGTAGAGCGTGAAAAGGACGGTGACGAAAACGATGGCGAGGGCGGTGAAGTAGACACCGCGTTTGTGCATGCGGCGATAAGGTTTTGCCTGCTGCCCCGTCTCTCGCATCACGTCGTTGCTTGCCTTGGCTCCCGCGTCCCCGGAGGTTTTGTCGTTCCGCGTCGACCTCGTGCCGACGAAACAAAACGGCCGGGGAACGGCAGCGACACGAGCGTTCTGCTTGCTCCTCACTTCCACACCCTCACCTCCGCAATCGCAGGTCCCCACAAGTTCGGAACCGCAGTGCTGTTCTTCGTCTCATAGCCGAGCGTCACGGCCGTGACGTAGGGCTGCATCTGCCGCGTGAGCCGCGCGAGCGCGTCCGCTTCCGCGTCCGAAGCGTTCACGTAGACCGCGCCGAAACCCACCGATGTCGGAACCCAGAAGCGGTAGTTGATGGACGAGTTCTCGATGATGTTCAAGCTGTCCTGGTCGGCGAACTTCACATAATTCTTTGCGGTTGACGAAATCGAAAGCACGTTGCCCGGAATCGCGATTTCCTCGGGCACCGCGGGCTCGATGGGCGACGTGAACACCGTCGTCGTGGGCGGGTTGTAGTCGTTCGCGCTCACGGTGACGCGGTAGACGTCCCGCTGTGCGATGTGGCCGAAGACGCGCGACATCAAAACGCCGGAAGGGAAGCTGAAGTTGCCCGTCTTGCTCAGCGCATCAGGAGGACCCACCTGCTTCACCAATCCAACTTCGACATAGGTGAACGGCGGAACGACGCGCGTGTAGTTGAGCTCGAGGAACGAGCTTCGGTTGATGTCGACCGTCGGCTCGGCGTAAATGCTCACCGGATTGTCACCCCACGCCGTGTCGCCATAGTTGTTGAAGTAGACGAGCACGAAGTTCGTGCCATTCCTGATTTTCGACGAGAGCTGGGCGTTCGTGTAGTTGTACGTCTTGTTGTAGCTGGGAGAAGCGTCCGAGGCAAAGGGAACGTTTTCGTTGATGAACATGATGTAGTCGTAATCCTTCTTGTTCTTGTTCGAGCCCGTCCAGCTCTGGAAGTTGCCTCCCGTCGTCATGTCCGTGATTCCCCTGCCCGTGATTTGGAGGAAGACGCTCACGTTCGTCGCGTCATACGGCACGTGGAACGGCAGCACCTGCCAGACGCCTGATTTTCCCGCAGCTCCGGGAATGCTCGACGCGTTGTCGAAATAGTAGCGTTCCGAGACGCGCGGGGTCAGGTTCTGCACGGGAACGGTCTCGTGATAGTCCACGCGGAGCGCCATGCCGGGATTGATTTTCGAGCGCGAGCCCGTGTTTCTCGTTTCCGAGGTGAACTTGTTCATGCCGATGACGAGGCAGCTCTTGACGTCGTAAATCTGGTAGTAGCCGTTGCCCTGGTGGCCTGTCTGGTCGCGTGTGATATTGCACGAGCCGTTGTTCATGTTGAGAATCTTCCAGTCATCACCGGTTGATTGGAGATATGCCGAGACCGCGAGCGAGGCGTTGTCCACGGTCCAGTTCGTGGAGAGATTGATCCACTTCGCGAGCGTGTGGCGTCCGGCACTTTGCTGGGAGCCGAGCCAGCCCGACCCTTGCGTGTTGAACGGAATAACTGAGGTCGTTTGCCGCCGCACGGTTGTTGCGCCGACGCGCGAGCTGTAGCCCTTGAGCGGCGTTGCCGTGAGGAATCCTGAGATGAGCGTGCGCGCCGAGGCACGGGAGATGGGAGCGGGAGAATCGCGCGCGTAGATTTGGTCGTCATCAAGCCAGAGCCCGATGCCGTACCCCGCGGGAACGCGGTCGTCAAGCACCAGGCGCGTGAGACTTTCCGCGACGTCGACATCACCGTTGTGCCAGAGCTCGCCGATGACTGCCAATACCGTCTGGTTTGTGTTGATTTCCGTGCTCGCGCCCGCGACGATGCTTCCTGCGGTGGAGTTGAGTTCCGCGAACGAGAGCTCGCCCAACGACGCAAGGACATCGGCTGCGGCGAAGTTGAGCGGAATCACCGGGCGCTGGATTTGCCCGAACGAGGTGAAGAGGAACATCGCGCTGAGAAGCACCGTAGCTGCGAGGAGACCGTCGATGGTGAAGAAGTAGCCACGTCTTTGCAATGGAGAGCGCCGCCTTGTGGCAAGTGAGCTGAAGGCTGGCTTTTGTCCCGCACAAGGCCGACGCCACGACAAAGCTGCCGGGGAACGGACGAGCAAGGACGCGGCGCGGCGGCAGCGAACGGGGCGCTCTCCTGCCACGCGTCTCTGCACTACCGCCACACCCTCACCTCCATCTGCGTAATCGTGGAATTGTAAATCACGAATCGCAATGTCGTGACGACATCGGTTGCGTTTGCGGGCTCGCGACCGATGAAGTTCTGATTGTTCGGCAGCGTGACGTTTCTCGTTCCCTGCCGGAAATAGACGGCGTAATCGTAGCCCGTGTGGAAGAGCGAGCGCGACGTCGTGTAGTCGAGCGCGCTGAAGTTCTGCACTTTCGAGATGACGATGCGCGGCGTGCTGTTCGTCAATCCAATGCGCTGCACATTGCTCGTGGTCCACGGGTCCGGATAGCCGGGCGACATGAGCTCGTTCGAGATTTGTTTTGCATCCGAGATAAGGTCCTCGAGTCCGGCGTGCTCCTCGGAAAATGCGCTCTGGAACGTGTAATAGATGCCGATGACGCTCATGAAGAGCATCAGTCCGACCATGAAATCAGCGTACCATGCTTGGCCTCTGCGGTTCGAAGTTCGCGTCCCCGGCAGGCTTCGCAAGCCACCCCGTAAGGGACAACCCCCGGCTTGCTCGCGCCGGGACGCTGGTTCCCCGGCAGATTTGTCGTTTCGCATAGGATTCATTGGTTCAAGTACACCACGCCATTCGTCTTACGAATCGTATTCGTCCCGTTGGTGAAATTTCCCGTGACGGGATACACGGTGAGCGCGAACTCGTAGTCACGCGATTGCACGATGAGCGTGCTGTTCCGGATGGACGTGTTGTACGCGTAGCCCTCGAGCGTGTTCTCGAGCTTGAACGTGCGGCGATAGCCGTCCTCGAGCGTGCTCGCGCGGTTGACCTCGCCTTGCAGCGAGAACGCCAAATCCTTGACGAGCGCGTATTCCTTTGCCGACTGGGCGTCGAGGAATTCGTCGCGCGTCGATGCCGAGAAGACGATGAGAATGAGAAACGCTACTGCAACCAGGAAGAGGAATTCGAAGGCCGTTTGTCCGCGGGGCGACATGTCAGCTCAGCACCACCCGGTTGCCTTGCGCCTCGACCTGCAAGTAATGGATGCCCGGCGACGTCGGAATCGTGCCCGTGATGTTCACCTGCGAATACTTGACGACCTCATCGTGGCCGTGCGAGGTTTCGACGAGGAACACGATTTCCTGCCCGTTGGCCGAGGCGTTGAGGATGCCGAGCGGGAAGTAGAGCTTGATGTTCGTGCGCGAGGGCTCGCCGAGGAAGTACATCGCTTCGGCGGTGTCGACAATCTTTTCCGCGATGCGCTCCACCTGGTGCTCGATGACCGCGTCGTTCAGCGTGCCCGTGTGCTGCGTGAACAAATAGGTCATGACAAGCGTCGTGACGAGCACAAAGCCGAGAATCGTAATATACTCTATCGCGACCTGCCCTCTTTTTTCCATGATGCCGAAGGTGGCGGAGCCCTATATAAATGTTGCCCGCGAACATCCAGCGCAATCTTTATAAAGAGAATTCGGTTTTGAGCGAACGAAAAAAGGAGGGGTTGTCGCAGTGAGTATTCCTTTTTCGCGTAGCAGGCGCGCCGACTTGGCATCGCCTTCGTTTCTCGTCGTCGTTGCGCTCGTGCTCTTCATCCTTCTGCTGCTGAAGCCGCCGCTCGGTGCCACGGGAAGAGTTGCGGACGACAATGCGACGTTTGGGTTGGACATCATCGTTGAGAACACGACGAATGATACGGTGGAGACGCCTGTCGATAATACTTCTGAGACTGCAGATACTGCACCCGATATACTCCCGCCCGACATTCCGTCAACAAATGAAACGTCTGAAGCCAGTCCTGAAGAAACGACGAACGAAACGACTGACACAACGCCCGCTCCTGAAACAACACCAGAAATCGCGACAAACGAATCAAGCGAGCAGGGGACAAACGACACCCTTCCTCCCTCTTTCGGCATCCAGGACGTCAAC
>DATILO010000061.1:0-5858 GCA_035476335.1 Binatia bacterium
GAGTAAACGACGCCTCAAAACTGCCGGGGAAGCATGTACGCGGGTGCAGCGATTCATCATGTCGACAGAGAAACCCAAACCGGGACCCGAAGGCCCCGGCGTGGGAAAAGAGGTGTTGAGCTTAATAGACAATCGCGATGACCTTGCGTCGCAGCTGGTCGAATCTGACCTTCTGCGGGTCGGTCGTCGGGTTGTTGTCGCCTTTCATGATGAAGTACGTGCCGTCTTCATCCGTGCCAATCTCGACGACGCGGTGGATCACGGTTGCACCGGGAGCCAGCGGCGTTTCGTAGGACACGATGTCGCCGACGTGAACTTGGTTCACGCTGGTGATGGTGAGTTCCAGCGCGGTGGTTCCTGCGTCAATCACCGGATCCATGGAGTTGGTGTCGGTGAATTCCGCGGGAATGACGTTCGGAACCCTGAGCTCGACGCGATCACCGAGGACACGGATGTCCTCCGCATCGACCGCTGCCGCGGGACTCGGAACGTCGCCGGGCTGCGCGAATATCGGAACGGTTTCCTGCGTCTGCTCAACAACCGGATGCGCGCCAGTATCGTGCAGGAACCATCCTGCGGCAAAACCGAGCATCACTGTCATGAGCAATCGCCAGTACATCGTTACCCCCAATATGTTATTACCAATAAGTAACATCTGTATTATATAAAGCTATCGAATAGAAACCACTTAGTAGTGGCTACAATTAACGCTTCAGCGCGTAAAAGAACGTGTTCCCGACCTTGAACAAGGGCGTTTTGCCGACGGACCACGCGGGCTTCACGCGCTCGGTGTGGTAGTGCGTCGCGCCCTGCGTCGGATCACGTTCGGGGTGCAACAGGACATCTTGTGCGACATCGACGCATTCGCGCCAGGCCTTTCCCGTCGGGGCGAGCAGTTCCTTGTGGTTCGGGTCGTTCGCGTTGAGGCAGCTATACTGCCACGGCTTGAGCAAGACCTGCTTGAGCGTGTTTCCCCACCAGGCATGCTTGCCCGTGCGGTTGAGGATGCTGTAGGCGATGTCGGTTTTCATCTCGCGCGACTGCCCGCGGGCTTCGCCGTACAAAACGCGCGCGAGGAGCGTCAAGTCATCGTCGCGTTCGAGCGTCGTGGCTTTCGCGTTCGGCAGGTGATTGAGGTCATACGTTCTCGAGAGCGTGTAGAGGCCATTCCATTTCGAGCGCGGTGACTCTTGCGTGAATTCTTCAAGCGTCGTCTGGACTTCGCGTTGTGCGGCTTGCGCCGGCTCACGCAGTCCCAGATAGAACAGCAGACCGCCTGTTGCTGCAGTCAGAGCCAGATTTGCGAGGGTATCACCGATGCTTTTCGCTTCCATGCAGTATTCGAAGCCCTGCCGTTATAAAAATCTTCCTATTTTTTACTACTAGAGAGTAACTAAATATAGAAAGATTTATAAAGAGAAAGTGCCTAACTGTGCTCATGAGTGAGGAAAAAAGGTTGGAGCCATTTGTCGGCAGTTTCCAGCACCTTCTTGACGATAAAGAGCGTCTGTGCCTGCCCGCAGACTACATCGACGCCCTCAATGAACGCAACCGGAGCGACCCGAGAAAGGTCGTTTACCTCATGAAGGGAAACGGCGGCGATTTCCGCCACGTCTCAATCTATGACAAGGCAGGATTTGACCTGCTCCGCGCAAAGCAGCCGGTTGACTTCAGCAATGTCTTCGACCAGCGCCTTGACGCGCAGCACCGTTTCACGCTTCCGGAGCGCCTCAAGAGCACGCTCTGCCTGGACAAGTCAATCATCCTCGGCGCTGCCCCGAACGGCTCGCACGTCCGCATTTGGCGCCCGATGGAATACATCGAGTGGAACTGGACGCGGGAACAGGCGCGCACGCCTCCCGAAAATCCGGAACTCTCGGTGCTGGACCGCATCGATGAACTGGTCAATGCCAACAAGCCCTATGTTGCCAACTCCACTCCTCCCGACATTCCTTTTGTCCGTGGCGCAGTCCACGATTTCAGCGAGAAACGGCGCGTGGTCATTCCCGCAAGCCAGCGCCAGATTATCAAGGACCGCAACCCGTCGCATGCAGACCGCGTCTACGTGGGCGGCGGCCAGGAATTCGGCGTCAACTATGTGACGATTCACGACGTCGTTGGCTTTGACCGCGCCCGCACTCGCGCGCCGGGACTGTTCAACTGCGCGGAATACACGCGGCGCGACCTCGATGAGAATCGCGTCGTGGTTCCCGACGACCTGGCGAAGCAAGCCCAATTGAATGGCGAAGTCGCCGTCATCGCCTCGCCGGACAGCGACTATCTGCAGGTCTGGAATGCCCGGCTCCGCAAGCTCTGGGACGAGCGGGTGACGCGCGCATGAAAATCTCCCAGTCCCTCCGCGACATCCAGCGCTCGATTGCGCACGACGTCATTCTCGAAGACCAGTTGCCGTTCGACAAAATCACGAAAATCGGCGCGTTTGACTGCGCGCAACTGAACGACAAGCTCATCTGCGGCGCCATCGTCGTTGAATTTCCGTCAATGAAGGTCATCGAGCGCAAATTCCTCATCAAGAAGGCATCAATGCCGTACGTTCCCGGCTATCTCGCGTTCCGCGAAGGTCCGTTGATGCTCGAACTCTACTACAAGCTCGAAAACGATCCTGATGTGCTCATGGTTGATGGCCACGGCGTCGCCCACCCGGTCGGCTGCGGAATCGCGTGCTACATCGGCGTCGAATTGCACAAGCCCACCATCGGCGTTGCCAAGAGTCTCCTCATTGGCCAAATCGAGGGTGACGACATCTCGATGGACGGCATCAAGGTCGGCAAGCTCGTGCAGACGCGGCAGTTCGCAAAGCCGGTGTTCGTCACGCCCGGTCATCTCATCTCAATCGACACCGCAGCCGAACTCGTCAAGCGCTGCGTCGTTCCTCCGCACAAGCTCCCCGAGCCCGTGCACATCGCGCACCGTCTTGCAAGCAAGGTCCGCGACCGGCTTGTTGAAGAAAACGGACAGGCCAAGATTCCGGTGACTGAGGAGTAACATGTTCCAGACGCCTTTCGAAAATGAACTTGACAAAGTCCTCTACAAGGAGGCGTTCATGCTGGGCAAGCCGCTCTATCGCAAGGATTTGCTCCTGGGCGTCCAGGCAGATGAGCCGTTCAAGCATCCTCACCTGGACAAAATGGGCAAGGCAATGAGCGACATGGCTGCAGATTTGAAGGGCATCGAAGCGGAACTGGTACGACACTTGTCAGACGTGTTCCACGCAGGTAGTTTCGAAAACCAGGAACTCCTCAAGGATGACGGATGGTCAATCGTGCGCTTGCGCGACGCCAAATTGCTTGACGTTCGCGTTGCCTACGGCATTGAAGTCAACGAGCCGCGCTCGGTCGTGGACCGTGCAGAATCCGAGGAACTTGAGCGTCTCATCGAAAAGCATGTCGCGCAGGGAACGTTCTTTGAGCATCTCAACATCTATTGTGCGCAGGGCAAACGGAACTGGTTGTTTGGTTTCATTGCCAACTCGGACGGGTGTTTCGACGATCAGGAGGTCAGGCACCCGTACGACGGCGCTGCCCTCGCTGCGCGCGTCCGTCGCGCTCTGGTGAAGGTCGTGAGCGGGGAGATGGAATGATGGCAGTCACGCTCGAAAAATCACTTGATTTCGCGTTCCGCGCCTTGGACTGTCCGCTCGGAGAGCGCCTCTGGCGTCCGACGTTGCTGTTCGGCGTTGAGTGTGACGTTCTTGCAGAAAAGTCCATGAGCGAGTTGGAAATCCACGAGCCCGACTTGCGGGAAATCGTCAAGGACTTTGATGAGAACCGCTCCCTGTTCGACAATCGCGGTGCGAAAACCGTCTACCGCCGCATCTTCCAGAACGACCGCGACGTGCGCATCTGTTATGACGCGCAGGTTGCGCAGCACATCCGCATTCCGCGGAAAGAGGAAAAGCTCCTCTCGGCGTTGCGCCAGGCGCGCAGGAAGGGCGCGGGCCGTGAGCGCGTTGCCATCTCCACGTGGAACAATCTCAACTGGGAAATCGAATACGAGCTCAACACGCTCGCGAGAAACCGGTACACGTCGTCGTTGAGCGAAGGCAAGGTCGATCCGAAAATGTTGTTCAACGAAATCATCAGTGTCGTCAAGCTCGTCCAGAACGGCGACCGGCTGTTGCCGAAAGACCTGTACAATTCAGACGACTACGAAGCCGTCTGATTATTTCTGAATCCCTTCCCACTTCTTATCCAGGTGTCCGCACTGCACGCCCGTGTCGGCTAACAGCGGATAGCCGTTCTGTTGCAGGTCGTGGCAGAAGAACATGTCGTCGAATCCTGTCTCGTTCGTCACCCATCGGAATGCAATCTTTTCGAGCACGCTTCGGTGGATGAGCATGCAGCCGACGCCTGACGCGAACGCCTTGATGAGCCGCGGCGGCTTGAGTTCGTTCATGGATAACTGGTATTTGTGCATGGGTGCGTTCTTGATGCTGCGCGGAATCCACACCAGAGGGCGTTCCTCGACGCCGAGTCGTTCATCCTTGCTGTTGACCAAATTGTAGTGCTTGGTATAGATGCCCGTCACCACGGGTTTCTGTGCTGCGAGCAGCCGCTTGAGCGCGTCCGGCTGCGGGATGACGTCCTGCTCCAATGAGAAGAAGTAGTCGTATCCTTCGTCGAGCACTTTTTTGCGTAAGAGATTGCGCGAGTCCACCAGACGCTTGCGCGCCGGCTCCTCGTACGGGATGTGCACCGCCGGAAGTCCGACGTTCCTGATTTTTTCCGTGTAGGACTCATCCTTCGAATTGTCCACGATGAGCACGTCGAACTCGCCTTCGAGCGCGTGAACCGCGTCTGCGTACGCCTGCAGGCAGTATTCTTTCTGGTAAAAGGTCGGGCACCCGACGAGAATCTTAACCATGGCGTCCCGGCATGCGCTGGAACTTCTTCACGCGTTCCTTGATGCGGAAGCCCGCAATCTTGAGGAGCTTGATGTAGGGGTCGAGGATGTCCTTTGCCTTGCGCCCTTGGAGCCGCTTGAGGTAGTAGCTCCCCCACGTTGCGGTCACGATGCCGCCGATGAAGTCGTTGATGAGGTCAATCATCGTGTTCACGAGACTGATTTGCGAGTTCGTGGCGAGAATCTGGTCGGTGACGAACTCGATGATTTCGTAGAACGCTCCTACGGCCAAAGCGAACACGACGACGAACCACCAAATCATGTTGTGCGAGACCTTGATGTTGCCCGTGACTTTGAGACTGTAGACGATGGAGAGCGCGATGATGCTGATGATGAACGTTCCCAAGAGATGCGTAATCCAGTCAAAGCCGGTGATGTTGGTGTAGACGGCGAACTCGGAGCCGATGACGACGTCGAGAAAGAAGCCGAGCACGATGAGGGACTCAATCCACCACGGGACTTGAATGTCATACTTCGCGCGCAGGAACGTGGGAATGAACGTGACGACGAACGCGATGAGTGCGAGGAGGCCTAACGAATCCCCCTGCAGGATGAGGAAGATGCCTGACACGAGCAATGCTGCGCGCATCAGCCAGGACAGGATGGTGTTGATGTAGTGGTAGACCATAAAGGAAAAAGAAGAATGAGCTCTTATTAATCTTACTTAATCTTCGCGATCTTCATCGCGACTTCGTCCACGCGCTTGTGGAGCTCCTGGATGGCTTCTTCGGGAAGTCCGTGTTCCTTGCCGAGCACGAAAATCCAGTTCTTCAGGTCGCGGACGCTGTTTTCGGCTTCGCGAATCGAGTTCTTGTCTGCCATGTGAGTCACCTTTTACTAGGATGGAATGGATGGGTTGTGGTATAAAAAGTTTGCTGGAAGAGTGTTGTTTTGTCGTTGGTCGCGTCGTTGAGTGTTGGTGAGTGCCGTTCCCA
>DATILO010000062.1:0-9172 GCA_035476335.1 Binatia bacterium
CAACAGCGAGAAGGGAATATCGCGGTGGAGGAACAGCCAGAACGTGACACCGGTGAGACTGCCGACGAAGGCAATGCCTGCGGTCTTCTTGTCTTTCAGGAATGTCGTGACGTAGTAAACGGCAGCCATCGCTCCTGCTGCGAACACCACAATCGGGCTGGTCGCGCCCAGCAATGCGAGGGACAATCCGCGGACAAAGGGATGCTCGAACGCGAAAAAGCAGAGCAGGAACAGCATCGACCAGAACTCGTAGCGCAGGAACGGCGTGATGAGCCCCGTGTACCCGACGAGAAAGAAGAGGGACGCCACGTGCGGATTGCGGAATCCATTTCGGGAAGCGATACGGTACACGAGCCACGCGCACAGTCCAACGCCGATGAGCCCGAGCACGTGGTAGAGCATGAATGCCGTCGCAGGACGTGCCAGCAAGAATGCGGGCGAAAGAATGAAGTTCTGCAGCACAGGATGGTGCTCGAAAAAGTCAACATAGGGTGTTCTTCCTTCGGCAATCAGGAAGTTATCCATCAATTCAACCGGGTAGTCCGTGAGCGGATGCGTGAATGCCTGCAGCAGCAACAGCATCCCGATTGCGGCATACAGAAGAACCAGACGCTTGTCCATGTCAATCGGAGAACCGGTAGCGCAGCAGGGTCCAGATGCCCTCGATGCCGTCCCACCACTTGATTTTCTTGCCCTCGGCAACCGTGCGGGGATAGAACGCGATAGGCAACTCGACGATGCGCATGCCGCGCTTCGCGACTTTCGCGGTCACTTCAGGACAAAACTCGAAACCCGTGCAGTTGAGCTTGATGCTCTTGAGCAAATCCGCGCGGAAGACCTTGTAGCACGTCGGTTCGTCAGTGAGTCGCGTTCCGTACAGCAGGTTCGTCGCCCACGTAATCAAGCGACCGCCGAGCACGAACGAGAGGTAACTGAATCCGCCGTTGCTGCGCTTGTGCTTGCTCCACGCTTCCTTGCGCTGTTCAGGCAAGAAGTAGCGCGAGCCGTACACGACCTGGGTGTGGTTGCGGAGAATGGGCTCAATGAGTCCTGCGTAATCATCCGGGTCGTATTCCAAATCCGCGTCCTGGATGATGATGATGTCACCGGTGGCGTGCTGAATGCCTGCGCGAATCGCGCTGCCCTTGCCACCATTCGGCTTGCGGATGAGCTTTATCGGCACGTGTTTGTTCGCTTTCATGAAACGCGTGACTTCCTCTGCCGTCTTGTCCTTGCTGCCATCGTCGACCACGATAACCTGCTTCGTTGCTTTTGCAGGGTCGAGACGTGCATCCACGACTTTCTGGAGAAGTTGCGCAATCGTGCCCTGCTCATTGTACGCCGGAATGATGATGGAAAGTACTGCAGGTTTCATATGCCCCCGACGGACGCGGCGCGGGAACACTATTTAAACTTGACTATTCATTTCAACGAAACCATTTTTTTGCACTCGGATTGCGATGAGGACAGCCAGGCCAGCAACAGGGCCGGCGCATTCCTTCCTTGAGCTCACTAACCACTCTCCTGATGTGCTCCTTCCGCGTCTCCGGTTTCTTGATGTACGTGGCCCAGCATATCCACTCGTTGCGTGCGAGCGGGGTGATATCCTCCCACGCAGCTTGCGCTTTCGGTGAAGACGCAAGTGCCTTGCGCAAATCCGGAGGAAGCGTGTGCAGCGCGGGTTTCTTGGACATGTGCTTGGTAGGTCTTTCCAAGTTTATAAAGTCAACGATGACTATTTGCGGAGAACGAACGTCGCACTGTAGCTCAACAGGTCGTGCGTGCACGGTTGGCGCCTGACGTTTTCGGGCTTCGGTTTCGTCAGCGGAATCACGGGAACATAGCAGACCGGCAGCACATCAATTGCCGTGAAGCCCGCGTCCTTGAAGTCCCTGAGCAACTGCTTGATTCTGAACACGTGCACGTGCGGGTTGTTCATCAAATAATGCGCTACCTGGTGCAAAAACTTGCGCGTGTCCAGCTTCTTGCGGTGCAGGCCGAGCAATCGGCACGCGGCACCCGTGACCTTGAAGAGATACGGGCGGAAGATATCCAGCGGAACGGTGATGATGAGCAAGCCGTCTTTGGCAAGCACGCGGTTCAGCTCCTGCAACGTTGCCTTATAGTTCGGGATGTGCTCAAGCACGTGGATCATCATCGCGCGGTCGAACATCCCGTCGGAAAACGCAAGCTTGGTCGCGTCCATGACATCGTAATGCCCCTTCGCGTGTTTTTTCGCGAACGCGATGCCTGCCTCATTCACGTCAATGCCGTACGCATCGTGCGCATCAAGCAGTCCCTTTGCAATCAGTTTGCCGAGAAACTTGCCCTTGTTGCAGCCGATTTCGAGCATTTTCATGCCAGGCTTCAACTCAAGAGCTTGCGCGATGAATCTCTGCTCGAACGGACGGCGATAGTTGATGGCCGTGTCGATAACCTTGTCGTTGACCCACGCGTAGTACGAGTTGTACTCCGTCGCCATCAGCTCACCGCGCGCATCAATTTCAGCGTCCGGAACGCGGTCATTTCCGTCTTCGTCTTGAAGTTGTGGAACAGCACATTGAACGGCTGCTGGAACAGTCTGAGCGGATGATAGAGCAGCTTGCGCAGGTAGAACTCGATGTACAACTTGTTGCGGAAGCTGCTCAGGCGCTTGAAGTCCTTTCTCCATGTCGGCGTGAACGTCAGTTGCGAATAGTTTTCGTAACCGTCGAGCGCGTTGAACTGGTTCGAGCCCGGAATAGGCGTCATCACGAACAGCGCAACTTCGTCGATTCCCGCCCGGACGAGCTGGTGGACGTAGCGGCGCGTGAGCTGCAAGTCTGTCGGCGTTTCGCCCGGGAAACCGAGCACGAAGCACGCTTGCGTCGTGATGCCTTGTTGATGCATGTGCCTGACAAGGTCGAGCGCGAGCTCGTGGTTGAACGGCTTGTCCATCAGTTTCAAAACCGCGGGCGAGCCGCTTTCCGGCGAAATCGAGATATACGTGCATCCTGCCTTTGCCATCCACGTGATGGTGTCGCGGTCCATGGTCTCCACTTTCGTGCCGGCGACAATTTTCCACGAAATCTTTAGGTTGCGCGCGAGGATTTCCTTGCAGATGTCGACGATGCGCTCCTTCCGCACGGTTGGGTTGAGGTCTTCCAGGTGGAATTCGGTGATGTGGAGCGTCTTCACCCAGTGCTCAATCTCGTCCACGACGTGCTTCGGTGAGCGGAACCGCCACCTGCGTGCGTTCGTTTCCGGAACGACACAGTACTTGCACCCGTACGGGCAGCCGCGCGACGTCAAGAGTGGAATATATTTGCCCTGCATCGGGCCGTGCGCGTAGCCGAGCTTCCAATAGTTCGGCAACGGGAACAAGTCCCATGCCGGGAACGGGAGTTCGTCGAGGTTCTGGATGAACTCCTTCTTGTCAATGAGAACATCCTTGCCGTGCCTGCGGTACAGGATGCCGTCGAAATCCGGGTCTTTCTTTGCGGCGATGCATGCGAGCAGCTTGTCCACGCGGTTTTCCGCCTCGCCGATGATGCAGTAGTCCGCTCCCGCATCAAGGAACTCCTTGCCTGCGGTCTTGAGCGAGTACGCAACCACCGATTGCGTGTTTTCGAGCATCACGATGGGAACGGAGAACTGCTTGCGGAGCGCGGCAACGATTGCCTTGGTGATGACAAATGCCACGACCTTTGCGGCATAGACGAAAATGACGTCGGTGTCCTTCGGAACGCGCGTCAGAATCTCGGGAATCGTCAAGCCCTGCACGTGCAGCTTGCCTTCGGTGCGCATCTGCGTCGGCTTCTCGCCAAACGCGTCGACGACCGTGACCTCGTGCTGCCTTCTGAGAAAGGCCGCAACCCAAGCAAGGGACATCGGCAAATACGGAATGCCTGTGCCGAAGAAATCTCCCTTCTGCATGCAGATGTTCGGGTTGATGAGCGTGAGCTTCATGGGCACTTCTCGCAGGGGATGGCTTTTAAACGTTGTGCATCACGACGGTGTTCCGGCCCTTCACGTGTTCAGAACGAAGCGATAGGCAGCGATAAGCTGTTGCGCGACTGCTGCGAAGGAGAATTCCTTCCGTATTTTCTGCCGGCCGTACGCGCCCATGCGTTTTGCGAGCGCGGGCGAATCAAGGATGCGCTGCATCTTCTCGCGCAGCTCGGCAATGTCCTGGGTCTGGAGCAGGAATCCGTTTTTTCCGTCCTCGATGACGTCAGGGATGCCGCCGACATTGGTTCCGATGGCGGGCACGCCGTACGCGCTCGCTTCCATCAGCATGCGCCCGAGAAACTCGTAAAACGTTCCTGCCATGATGACGACGTTTGCAATCTCGTAATAGGAATCCAGCTTGTCATGGGGGACAAATCCGACAAATCGCATCCGGTCCGCGATGCCCAGCTCTTCCGCTTGTTTGCGCAACAGTGGCTCATAGTCGCCCTTGCCCGCGATGACGTAATAGGCCCCGGGGATGTCTTTCAGTGCCGCAATGACGTTTTGCACGCCCTTGGTCTCCGTCACGCGGCCGGCATACAGCACCACGCGCGCTTTTGCAGGAATGCCGAGCTCGCGCTTCAGGTTCGTCGGCTTTCTCACCTTCAAGTCAAGGGGGTTGTGGATGGCGCGAATGTCATTGGACGGGTAGCCGATCCTCACCAGCTCCCGCTTCACCCCTTCGCTCGGGCAAACCAGGAGCCGCGCGGCGCGCAAACTCCTTGCGTAATAGGCCATGTGCGGATAACTGTAAAGCCAGTACAGGAACGCAACCAGTTTTCCCTGACTGCCCCAGCGCACCATCGTCTCGTGGAACCGTTGTTTGCCGCGGCAACCCAGACAGCTCTTTCCTTGACTGTCGGTTCCTTCGCCCGGGAAACAGACCAGGGAGGGACCGTTGACGGCCGCAATGAACGGAATGCCGGTCCTGCGCGAGACGCCCGCGATGCTCGGCACGCTCTCGCCATTGAGCGCGTGGATGACATCGGGACGGAACTCCTTGAGGAAGTTCATGGTCTGCAGCTGCATCTCGCGGTACATCCATTCGAGATTTGAAACGCGCGGGAAGAACTTCAAGGTTCGGATGGGGAGTCGCGTAATCCTGACGCCGTTGACGGTTTCGTCACGGCGTTTTCCGTCAGTCGTGAACGTGAGCGCGCGAACTTCTATGCCTGCCTGCACCAACGCCTCCGCAATGAGTTGTGCGCTCAACTGCCCGCCGCCAATCACGTCGGGGTACCACCGTCGGGAAACGAGCAGGACTTTCATGATTTCCTCAGCGCGGGCTCGAGGACGGCAAGCGCCATCTCCACCGTGACGTTCTTCATCCGCTGGATGCCTTCCTCGACGTCATCGCCGGAGAGCACCGGTTTCTTCGGATCAACCGGTCCCATGATGGGAAGCACTCCGCCCGGACCCCGCGGACCGGAGTTTTCAGGAATGCTCATTGCGTAAATCACCGCGGGCTTCGTCCCCACGGCACTTGCGAGGTGCATGATGCCGGAATCATTGCCGAACGCGAGCGTGCAGTGTTCCAACAGCGCGGCGACATTCTCCAGCGACTCTCCCACCACCGGAACGGCGGAACCGGGCACGGCGTTTGCGATGACATCATTCGTCTCCTTTTCCTGCGGCGCGCCGAACAACAACAGTTTCACGTGATGCTTGTGCACCAGCGCTTTTGCAACCTCAACAAAACGCTCCACCGGCCACCGCTTGTTCTCCCATTTCGCTCCCGCCTGAATCGCGACAAGCGTTCCCGTGAGCTGGTGCTTTTTCAGGAAGTCATTCGCCCACTCTTTTGCGGTCTTGTCCACGAACTTGCGCACGACGGCGTCTTCCGGACGTATCGGGACGCCGATGGCGCGGAGCAGGTCGAAGTTCACTTCGATGAAATGGCGGTAATATTCGAAGGTGACATAGGTGCCGCGGAATGGTGTCCGGTGCGTGAGCGTCCACGAAAACACGCTTCCCGGGTACGTGTAGCCCACGCGGTACGGAACGCCCGCGAGCAGCGGGATGAGCTGCGACGGCCCGAAGTTCGGCTGCGGAATGATGCAGACGTCAGCCTTGACTTCCCTGAGCAATTTCACGCAGAACTTCATCAACCCCAGGTACCTCCGCATCTTGAGCAGCTTCCCTGCCTTGCTTCCAAAATCCGCAAGCGACGGAACGACGACGAGCCGATCCAGCTGCGGCAAACCGTGCAGCAGCGTGGCGTTTTGCGGCGATGCCGTGCACGTGATTGTTGCGTGCGGGCAGTGATGCTTGAGAATCTGGAGCATCGGGCCGACCATGAGCGTGTCGCCCACCGTGTTCGCGATGAGGTTGAGCACGACGATGCTCTTGACGGAGTTCCAGGGGATGTCCATGCTGCACCCTGCCCGATGAGCTTTTTTAAATGTTGTGGATGTTCTTAAAGAGATGCCACTGGCGAGGCGCAATTCTTTTATACGTTGACGGAATTCGATGGTGATATGGATATTCCGAAAGTGACCAAATCTGAAATCATGTACGACCCGAAGTTTTTCCAGGTTGTCAAGGACACGCTCAAATACAGCAATGGCAACGAGCAGCCGCGCCTGAAAATCCAGATTCCCGACGGCGCGCAGGTGATTCCGTTCTTTCCCGACGGCACCGTGTATATGTTGAGGCAATACCGCCACGGCGCAGGCGTCGTCATGAGCCACTTCGTCAGCGGCTACATCGACAAGGGAGAAACGCCTGAAGAAGCGGCCTACCGCGAGTTGGGCGAGGAAGTCGGCCACACCGGCAAGCTCACGTTTGTGGGCGCATTCAACCCGTACGGCGGATTGGTCACGGCGAAGAACCATTTATTTGCCGCAACCGAACTTGAGCCCATTGAGAGCCACCATCATGATGATTTTGAGAAACGCGAAATCGAAGTGGTGCGCGTTCCCGCAAAAAAGGTGCTTGAGGACATTCTCTCCGGAGCGCACAACGAGCCCATCTCCGGCTACGCATTCCTGCTTGCGTGGAACAAGCTCGGCAACAAGCTCTTCTGAGCATATCTTTTTAAAGAACGCCCGTTGAACATCGCGTATGGGCAAACTTGTCTCTGCAGAAGAGCTCTCACGCCTCGCCGCGGACCTGAAAAAACAGGGCAAGCGCATCGTGACGACGAACGGCGTCTTTGACATTCTCCACGTCGGCCACGCGCAGATGCTCAGTGAAACCAAGGCACGCGGTGACGTCCTCATCGTCGGCATCAACTCGGACGCTTCCGCCAAGCAGAACAAGGGCGACAAGCGCCCGGTCAACAATGAAAAGGACCGTGCGGGTTTGCTCTGCGCACTCTCTTGCGTCGATTACGTGTACATCTTCCCTGAAAAAGGTGCGGACAGGTTCATCGAGCTGGTGAAGCCGAACATCCACACCAAGGCCGGACAGTACACGATGGAACAGGTCATGGCCAAAGAGGGAAGCGTCGTCGTCAAGCACGGCGGCAAGGTTGAGCTGGTGCAGTTCCTTCCGGGCTATTCCAGCACGACTGCCATCGAACGCGTTCTTGAAGCTTACCGCCCATAAACTGCCGCTCATAAATACTTATATACGGGACTCTTCCGCCTTCTGCATACGTAAAGGTGTTGATATTGAGTGATAAAAGAGTGCTCCTGACTGCAAAGTATTCGGTCATCGAACCTCTGTTCGCGCTGCACTTAGGAGGCCTCATGCGCGACCTGGACGTTCCCTGGACCTTCTTTCCGGTCAAGAAATACGATACGGACTCTCTTCTCAAGCGCGTCGAAGAATTTGGCGCAACCGATGTTGGCTTCAACGTCTATTCCGGAATGCACCAGTTCGCGTACCGAGCGGCAGACGAGCTCCGCAAGCGCGGAGTCACGGTCCACATCGGAGGCCCGCATGCAACCTATTTTGCGGAAGCCGCGCGGGAGCACGCGGACTTCGTTTACAAGGGACAGAGTTTCGACAGTTTCCGCGCCTATCTGCTGGATAATCTTGAAGGATATGCGACTGAGACCGTGCGCAACCAATTCGAAAAGATGCACTTCTCGCGCGAAGCACAGCGATTCCTCAAGTCACGCGGCGAAATCCGGCCACGCAAGCTCCATTCCGAGGAGAAGCACCAAATCCAGTCACGGCTCAACGAAATCGTGCTCCCGCTGCTCACGAAGCCGGATGCCCAACAGCACATCTCGCTGATTCTCCAGCGCAAAGTCTTTTTCCGCGACTTCCTCTCCGACACGTTCCCGCAACCGGACCGCGACACGTTCTATAAGGACAATCCCGACATGTTCGCCAATCCCATCAAGAACTCCATTTGCGGCGAAGGCTGCCCGTTCGCGTGCACCTACTGCTACAACGTCGCCTGGAATTCGCCCGAGATGTACGGACGTTTCGAACGCAGAGTCATCAGGCCCATTGACGACGTCATCAACGAACTCAAGCCCCTGAAGAACGACGGCGTCACCAAGCTCGTCTATTTCCAGGACGACGTCTTCGGTTTCGAGATGGACTGGATGGAGAAATTCATGCCGCGCTACCGCAACGAGGTCGGAGTTCCCTTCCACGCGCAACTGCGCCTCGAGCTCGCGCACGGCAAGAATGGCAAACGTCGACTCGAACTTATGAAGGATGCCGGATGCTCAGGCGTCACGGTTGCCGTCGAGAGCGGTGATTACACCGTCCGCGACGTCATGCTCGACCGCGCAATGAAGGACTATCACATCTTCGAAGGATGCAGGAACATCCGCAATGCAGGCCTCACGCTCCGCACCGAACAGATTCTCGCGGTTCCCGAACCGACGACCAAGCCCGGAGGAAGCGTCATCGGCGTTGACCTGAAGACGCTGCGGGTCAACGTCCTTGCCGGAGCGACCATCTCCTGGACCGCGATTCTTGCACCGTACGGCGGCACCGAGCTCGGCAAGAAATGCGTCGAGCTCGGACTCTATCCTGCCGAGAAGCTTGCCACGAACGACGATATCAAGGACTCATTCTTTGACGAAAGCGCGCTTGCGTACTCACCGCTCTACAAAGCACAGGCACGCATCCTCCAACGCCTGTTCAGCTCGTTTGCCCGTTACGACCGCGGCCACGAAGTCGCCGGGACCTTCCTGGACAGTCTCGCAGGAGAAACCCTGGACACTCTTGAGGATTTTCTGGTGCCCGCAACCGAAATCGGCAAAATCACCAAGGT
>DATILO010000063.1:0-3531 GCA_035476335.1 Binatia bacterium
CGCTCGCCGTGCTGCTCATGAATGAGGCGATTTTTCGGGGCATCGGCAAGCCGCAGAAGTATGCCCTGATTTCGATTGTGGGCGCGATTGTCGGCATCACGGCAAGCGCCATGCTTATCCCGCGCTATGGTGCGGTGGGAGCGGCCATCGGTTTTGTCGGCGCGGTTTCCATCATGATGCTCGTGTCGCTCGTGATTCTGCGCCAGTGCCTTGTCCTCAACGTGCCCATCCTTTCCTGGCTCAAAATCGGGCTGGCGGGCATCGCATTCATTTCCGTGCTCGCGCTGCTCAAAGGACTCGTGAACCTGCCCGTGCTGGTCGAAGCCATCCTCCTGGTCGCGCTTGCCTCGGGCGTCTATGCGGTCCTGGTGCTGCTGCTGCGCGTCACGTCTTTCGGAGAAATCCGCAAGCTCCTCACCCGCGTCTGGTGAGTTCAGTCAATAATGCTGTACGCGTTGAATGACTTTCTCACGGCGACCCACCGGTTCATGTCGCCGCCTGCGATGATGGTGTCGGCGAGCTTCATTCCTGTATCGATGCAGTGGTCGGTGTTGTTGTAATTGAACAATCCCGGCCGTCCGATGGTGAAGAAGTTCTCAATCGTGTCGAGCCAGCGCAACACCGTGACGAGATGCTCCCGGTAGTCAAGGTCGTACACGGGATAAATGCGGCGCGCCTTCTTGACGAGCGTCTCGCGCACGTCCTTTCGGCTGATGATGCGCGCCATTTCGAGGTCCGCGAGGACGCGCTCGGTGACGCGCTCGTCGTCGTTGAACAACGGGTCGTTCGGGTCGAGCGTCACTTCCGCAATGAGGTAGGTCTTGCCCGCAGGCGCGACCTTCGGGCTCTGGAGCTTCGGCTCGCTCACGCGGTTGAAGATGAATTTTTTCTCGGGGAAGAAAATCCAGTTGTCGTCCAGGACGCGTTCCCGGTCAAAGAAGAGGAACACGAGCACGAGCCCGCGCCACTTCAAGGCATGCGCGGCATCCAGCACCTGTTGCGGAGGAGCGGGATGCATCAAATCGAGCGCGTCAAGGACGTGAATCGTGCTCACGACGTAATCGGGACTCTTGATGGTGCTCTTCTTTGCGCCGCGCGTGTAATCGACTGCGACCACGCGGTTGTCCTTCACCGCGATTTTCGTGGGCTGCGTTTCGAGCAGGATGTTGCCGCCGAGCTTCTCAATCTTGCCTTTGAGCGTTTCTCCAATCGTGCCCGAACCGCCGGGCGGCGAGAGAAAGTACTTTGCGCTCAAGGTCGGCTTGTTGCGGAAGGCGCTCGTCGCGAGCGTGATGAGACTCGGGACCGGGACGCGCTTGCGCGCGAGTTCTTCCGTGAGCGTTTTCGGGTTGCCCCACACCTTCAACGCGAGGTCGCGGAAGAGCAGGTCGTAGCTCGGCTTGCCGAAGCCCGCGAGGAAGTAGTCTTCATACGTCTTGATAGGTTTTGGAGCGACCCATTTCTTGACGGACGCACCGAGAAACCCGAAGCCGCATTTCACAATGCTCCACGGGCTGATTTGGAATGGCGCCTTCAACGGGTTGATGGGGAACTGGATGCGCTTGCCCTGGAGGAAAATGCTGTTCTTCTTCTTGATGGTAATCATGGTGTGGTCCATGACGCGCTGGTATTCCTCGATGATGCCCGGAAGGACGGAATAAATCTTGTGCGGCCCGAAGTCGAGCGTGAATTCGCCGTGCGGCAACGACTTGGCCATGCCGCCCACGCTCGCGGTCTTTTCGATGAGCGTGACGCGCTGGTTGCCTTTTTCGGCGAGGCGGAAGCCCGTGTAGAGTCCGGAAACGCCTGCTCCGAGAATGACCGTGTGCGTCATGCGACCTTGCGCGCGACAAAGAGCGTCTGGCCGAGCCAGTACGGAATGAGCAAGCGGTCCATGCGGAGAAGTCGCGCGACTTTCAATCCCGCACCGGACAGGAACCTGCTGTACGCGCCAAGACGGAAGAGCAGGTAGCCGAACTCGAGCAATTGGAAGTGCGGCCTGCTCGCCAGGGGCTTGAATCCCGTGCTGCGGAGCATCGTCTTCATCGTTTTGTGGTTGAAGTAGTAGAGGTGCACGCTCAAATAGAAAAACCAGCGGCGTCCCATGACTTTGTGGAGCCAACTGTCACTGTCAGGCACGTTAATGGCGATGACGCCTCCGGGCTTGAGGATGCGATTGCATTCCTTCAAAACCGCTTTCGGGTCGCCCGTATGTTCGAGCACGTCCATGAGCGTGATGAGATCGAACGAATTCGGCGGGAACTTGTAATTTTCGAGAATGCCGGGCTTGAGGGTGATGCCATAATGCTCCTTGCTCCAATTGCAGAGCCACCGGTTGGGTTCGATGCCCTCAACCTTCCAACCCTTGCGCTGCGCGACGGCTGCGAGACTTCCCCCTGCGGCTCCGATGTCGAGCAGCCTGCCGGTGTTCACAAAGCGGGAGATGAACCTGAGCTGTTTTGCAAAGGTCTTTTCGCGCCCTCGCGCTTGACTGATGAACGTCTCATCCGTCCCTTCGCTGTAGCCCTGCACAATCGCGTCCATGTTGAGCCGCGGGCTGACATAGCGTAACTCACAGGTACGGCACTGCACCACGCGGTCAATGAGCCGTTCGTCGCCAGAACTCTTGAACTTCAACGCCAAGTCGGGAACGCGTTCCAAATCGTAGCGTGCCGGATAGACGACCCGCGCGTCCTTTGAGCCACAGAGATTACATGAAATATATTCAAGCTGCTGCATACGCCCCCCGAAAGGAGGCGTCCTCCGTCGGTTTATAAAGATTGTGTATCCTCGTGAGAAGAAGTCATCCCGTCGCCAAATGAGTCCCCAGGAACGCGCGCGTCTCCCGCCAGAGCGAGTCCGGCACGAGCAGGTTGTCGCACGCTTGCTGGGCTCCTGCCAATGCTGAAGCGGTGCACGTCCACGCGCTCCTTTCAATCGTGCTTCCGCATACGCTGAGCGGGTCGGCGAATGGGGGTGGCGTCGGAGTGACACCGGCCTCGTCATAGAAACCCCGCAGGAACCAGTAGTAATCGTTCGGCAGGCGGAATAACGGGACGTTTTGCTTGGTGCTCTGGACTTCGTTGAACACCATGTGCGCGTCAGGCGCGACACAGCGGTCGAGCGTGCCGATGGCGTCGGCCATGCCGAGTTCCGGCAGTGCAAACGACGGCGTGAACGCGAACAAGGTCAGGAGCAGTTGTCCCGCAACGAGTGCGTAAGCAAACTTCCCGCGGTAGGTTGCCAAGAAAATGACGGCGAGCGCGAGCACGGGAATGGGTGCGGGCAGCTTGACGCGGTTGAACGGACCGTACACGACGTTCATCGCGACCACCTGCAGCACGAACACCGTCGCGAACACGAGCGCGAGCACCCCGAATTCGTTTTTCGATTTCGCAGTCCGGAACATCGGCAGCACTGCAAGCGCGAGCACCGGCAGCACGAAGATGAACGTGAAGAACGTCGCTTCCTGCCACGAAACTGCGTAGAGATACCCGATTTTGTTGTTGAACGTGACCATCAAGGAATACA
>DATILO010000064.1:0-3494 GCA_035476335.1 Binatia bacterium
AACCCGAAATCGATGAAGAACACTTCACTGTTGAGAATCATGTTGCTCGTCGTCAAATCGCCGTGAATGATGTTGTTGGCGTGCAGCATGCCCACTTTCCTGCCAATCTCTTTCGCAAGCTCGGGCTTCGAAGCGAGCACGTCGCGTACCTTCGAGCCGTCAATGAACGCCAGCGTGAGCGTCATCGTCTTGTCATCCTCGTGCAACACCTTTGGAACGGGAAAACCGAGCTTCAACAATTTCTCGAGCATCTTCGCCTCGCGCTTCGTGCGTGCGCGCCGCAATGCAGCATCAAGCGTCGGGTGGCGATATGCCTTCGCAATGCGCTCTTTCAGAACCGTGTCTTCCTTCCTCGTAAGAACCGCTTCGGCGCCTTGGGCGAGCATCATGCTTTCGGATCCACTCCACTGAGATTACCGTAGCGTTGCAGTTCCTTGATGACTTTTTCCTTTGATTTTCGAAGATACGATGCGAACGTTTCCGGGCCCTGCTGGCGGAGATAGCGCAGCGCGGCTTCCGGAGCAATGCAGCTGAAAGGGATTCTCCAAGGCAAGTCCTTTTCCGCCTCATCAAGAAAGCAGTCTTCGAACGTCAGCGTTTCGCCCATCAACACCGGAGGACGTCCCGTCTGGATATAGGCCTTCAATGCTTCCACCAGCCGCACTGCCTGCATATCGCTACCATCGTTTCTTGCACGACGATCTGCAAGCTTCTCAGTCGTGCGTACCAGAATCCGCTCGATTTCCGTGTCTAAACTCACGATGAACAGGAACGAAGAACGCTTTAAAAGTCTTATGCAGCCGGGCGGATGGGCTTGGGCTCGTAGTCGAACACCGCATCCACCAGGTAGTCCAGCGCGTTCAGGTACTGCTCCTTCGTCACGTCATCGAAGGACACCT
Organism: Binatia bacterium; assembly: GCA_035476335.1. Lineage (GTDB taxonomy): Archaea > Nanobdellota > Nanobdellia > Woesearchaeales > ARS49 > DSQK01. The sequence continues at coordinate 900 of DATILO010000064.1, forward strand.
CGTCGAGCCGGCTTGCATCGCGCGTGTAGTTGACACTCGCCTCGAGCTTGGGCTTGTATGCGACATAGGACGCCCTCTGGGATTCAGGAGGCAGCCAGAGCACGTAGTTGAGCATGCCGAGGAACTTGTCCGCCTCGCGGTGGTCTTGGGCGGCATACGTCCCGAAATTCCGGCTCAACCAGCCCTTATCCTCCAACTTGACTCGCACATAGAATTGCATCGCGCGTTCAAGACAGTCGTTCAGATGAAACTGTTCCATAGAATCACTGCGCGGCTTCTGCCTGCTCAATGGGCTGTTCCACTGGCTTGACTTCCGGCATCGGCACGCCCTCTCCTTCGACGAGCGCCCAGCGGATTTCGCACGCGCTCAAGGGATAGATTTTTCTGAGCGAGTCGCCGAGCGCCTTCTGGAGGTTGTGGCTGACCAATTCGTTCCAGAACTGCTCGAGCTTCATCTTGCTCATTTGGACAATGAAGAATTCGCGCGCCGCCTTTTGCAGCGCCGCGGAAACGCCGCCTTGCGCCTTGCCGCGCGTGACCAGCATCGGCTTGATGCGGAGCTTCTTGCCGTCCTGCGTTGTCACGGCGAAACTGTCATCGAGCTTGCTTCTGCCGCGGCGAACAAACCTGCGCGTGGAACTCGGCGAGTAGCGGTAGCTCAAAAGCTCAGTCGTGAGCCCGTTGCTGTTCTTGCCGATGATTTTGAAACCGAGATTGATGCTTTGCCGCTGGGGATCGTTCGTGAGAATCGTCATGCTGACCGTCACCATTCTCCCAATGGCTTCGTTCGGGTCGGCGATGAACGTTTCGCCCACCCACGCGTCGTTGAACATCTTCGGAGCCAGGATAGGAACCCAGCCCTTCTTCGCTGCTGCCTGCTTTGCAGTCGGTTTCGACATATCCTCGAGGGGGCAGGGAGGGGTATTTAAAGCTATTGGATAGTGGACTCTCGGTAATGCGGCATCGAAATGGTTAAAAGCCGAGCTTCGTGCGCTTCGCAAAATGGGTGAGTTGGAGACGGTGCGTACTGCGCAAAAGCTCCTGCTGACACGCTACCATCACGAGCCGCGCTACCTTGCCAAGCTCGTCGTGGTGATGCCGCACGTGCCCATGTTCGCGAGCTTCGAATTCTGCCATCCGGACTTCACCGCCATCACCGATGCGGCGCATTATTTCGGCTGGGAGTCGGGAACGCCCAAATACATCGGCAACACCAACAACTACACGGAAGGCCAGCAAGCGCTGAACCTCGCCGCGCGGATGTATGCCGCAGGGTACAATGAGCGCGCCGAAGCATTCATCACCGCTGACACGGCCGGGGACCGCGAACGAATCAGCAAGGCATGGGGCAGTCTCTGCCGGCTCGCCCGATTGACCTACTGCTACACGAACGGTTCTTCTCTTCATGATAACAAGCGTATGTTCAAGGAAGCGCGCAACCCGCACAAGCTCGTGCGGAACATCGAACACGTGCTCGAGAACGACTACCTCTCTTCCTGCACGAACCGCGACCTCATCACCGCGGTCGAGCAGAACGTCATCACGGTTCCCGGCGTCGCCCCAGCGATTCTTTCCCGCTACTTTGCGCTGCTCGAGTGGCGCTACGAAGACGCCGACCGGTTGCGCAAGCAGGCGCATGCGCTCATCAAGGACGCGGTCAGCGACCTGCACCTGAACGAGCTCTTCGAATACGAACTCGTTCAGTGATGCGAAAAGCAGCGCCAGTTCGTGAAGACCATCGCGATATCCGCGGCGTTGCAGGCTTCGATGATGGCCGAATCGCGTTCTGAACCGCCTGGCTGGACAATGGCCCGCACGCCATATTTCTGGAGTGGCGGAATGTTGTCCGTGTTCGGAATGAAGCCATCTGATGCGATGACCGCTCCGCGGAGCGACTCGCCGGGCTTCTCCTGGCGATAGACCGCCTTTGCCTCGGCCTTGAGAACCGCGTCCTCGATGGCACCGATGCGTTCCTGCTTGCCCGTGCCAATGGAAACGGTTGCCTGATTGCGCGCAAAAACAATGCCGTTGCTGCGCGTGTTTGCACAAACGTGCCATGCGAAAAGCAAATCCTTGACTTCCTCATCCGTAGGAGCGCGCGCGGTGACCGTCTTCAAATCCCCGCCGGTGCGCACGGCTTCGACGTACGCTTCCGAGACAATGATGCGACCGTCCGATAGTGCCTTGTAGTCCAAGGGACCCTTCTGGAACGGATTGATGGACTGGTGAACGCTTTCGTCATATCGAAAGGCACGAACGTTCTTCTTGATGTGCTCCATCGCCTCCGGCGTGTAGGACGGAGCAGCCATGACATCGATGAATGCCGCAGGGTTACCTGATTTGATGTGCGCGTACGCCGCCTGCACCAACTCTGCAGTGACTTCGCGGTTGAAGGTCACGGTGCCGCCATACGCTGCGCGCGCATCACAATCCCACGCGTCCTTGAACGCTTCGAGGATATCTGATTTCTTTGCAACGCCGCACGCGTTCACGTGCTTCATGACGGTGACCGTCGGGCTGTCTCCCAACGAATCAAGCGCGCGAACAATGCGCAGGCTGCGGTCGACGTCCTCATAATTGGTCTGCGAAGGACCG
>DATILO010000065.1:0-9605 GCA_035476335.1 Binatia bacterium
AACTTCACGACCGTCACGCAGGGCTTCACGCTTGAGAACGACGGCTCTGCCAACGCGACCATCCAGCTGCAGTTCTCCAACAACTTCTCCGGCTTCCTCGGCGGAGACACGACGCTGGGCTGGTACCGCTATAATGTGTCAAACAACGAGTCAAGCTCGTGCCGCAACAGCACCGGAGGAACGGGCTGTGCCGCGAACGTGAACTGCACGTACAACCCGGTTGCGTGGAGTGACGTGAACACCACCGTTCCGGGCACGACCATCTGTCCCAAGCTCCTCTTTACCGACTCCTCAGACAGCTTGAAGGTCGACATCAACATCAGCATTCCGTACGACGCTCCCGCGGGCTCGAAGCTTTCAACGCTTACGGCCACCGCGACCACTGCGTCGTAAGCCCGTGGCAAAATACCCGCTTGTCCTTGCGTTGTTGTTACTCATTCCGGCAGCGGCAGCCATCGGCATCAGCCCTGCCATCCTCGAGCTCGAATATGCGCCGGGCAAGACGTACGTCATTCCTTACACCACCTATGATGCGGCCCACATTGACGTGTACTTCCGGGGCGACCTTGCGCCGTATGCCACGGTCGATGACCCGAAGGGCAACGGCACGGGTCCGCGGCAGTTCACGGTTTCGCTCACGCTGCCCGCAAACCTCACGCCTCCCGGTCCTCGGCAGTTGCTCGTGGGCGTCATCGAGGCACCTCCTCCTGGAGCGATGATTGGCGGACGCGCGGCATACCAGTCTCCGGTCAACGTCTTCGTTCCCTATCCGGGAACCTATCTTGACGCGCAGCTCACGGCGCCGAACGTGAACGTCAATGAAACCGCGCCTATCGCGCTTGCCGTCATCAACCGAGGCACGCTTCCGGTGGGCATCACGCCCGTCATTGAGGTGTTCAATGAGAAGAACGTGAGCGTCGGCAGGTTCACGTCTGACGAAATGCTGCTCAACAGCACCGATGGATACACGTTCATCTATCCCTGGAGCAGCGTCGGCAATCTTGCAGGACCGTACCACGCCGTGGGTTGGGTATTGTATGATATGGGCACGCTGGAGCGCGATGCGGGCTTCAGCGTCGGCGAACAGCTCATCAGCGTCACCGACTTCACCAAGAAAGCCGTGCGCGGCTCTATTGTTCCTTTCGTCATCAATGTCAGCAGCGTGTGGAATTCGCAATTCAATGAAGTGTATGCCGATGTCAACATCAACGGCACCACGTTCCGCACGCCGAGCATTGATATCGGTCCCGCAGCGTCAGGAACGCTCACGGGCTACTGGGACTTGACCAATGCCCCGCTCGGCGTTTATCGCGCCAACATCATTCTTTCCTACAGCGGCAGGACTGCGTTCGCGTCAGGTGACGTGCTCGTTGTTGACAAGGAACTGCCCTCGGCCGGGATTAATTCAGTCCAGATGACCATCATCGGAGGACTGTTCATCATCATGGTGCTCCTCATCCTGCTCTTGATGAAGCGGAGAAGGAAGTGAATAAGCTCAAAGCGCTTCTCGTGCTCTGCACGGTTGCGCTGCTCACGGCAGTCATCACCGGCATGCTGTTTCTGCAGGGAACGCAGTCCCAGCGCATCCCGATGGATGTCGAGGTCGCGGGCGTTGCAGGATTCAACCTCCAAACGGATGCGGTTCATTTTGGCAAGCTCGGAAACGGGCAGGAGTCCGTGAGGAGCATCACGCTCTTGAACGTCCGTAATTACGACCAGCACGTGGACATCCAATTCGAGGGCCAAATCGCGTCGTGGGTGAGCGCTGACGCAATGCAGTTGCTCCTCAAGCCCGGCGAGAACCGGACGTTGAACCTCACGCTGCACGTTCCTGACGGCACGCCGATGGGGATGTACGCGGGAACGCTCGAGGTCATCTGGCGCAGGAGCTATTATATACCCTGGTTGTCGTCCTGACGTTATGCGAAGAGGTGACCCCCGCGTCGCGGTTCTTGCACTCCTGTTCGGGGCAATCACGCTTGTCAATCTTGTTCTCTTGGCGCAGCCGAGCTTGCATCCGACCGGACTCTCAGCGTCGACTGCAACGGTCGGGTTGGTCATCATGGGCACGTGCTCGGGTCCGGTCGTGCAGGGTTGGAACTTTATTTCGTTCTGCGCGCAACTGCCTGATCCGGCAATCGTGAGCGTGCTGAGCGGCATTGATTATCGTTACGTGATGCGCTGGAATGAGAGCGCGCAGCAGTTCGACGTGTACTCTCCGAACGCGGCGAGCAATCCCTTTGATGCGTTTGAGATAAACCGGAGCTACTTCCTCTACCTGAACAGCGGGCCTGACATCATCACGCCGAGCGGCGGATTCAACGACGACCTGAACATCACGCTCACGCCCGGCTGGAGCACGCCTTCCTGGCCGTTCGAGTCCAACGTGAACTTCACGCGCTACTTGAATGAAACCGTGCACCGCTACCACATGAAGTGGAATTCCACGACGCAGCAGTTCGTCATCTGGAGTCCGCGCATGGCAAATCCGCCCGCGAGCGTCATGTTCGTGGGCGACGGGCAGTTTATCTATTCGGAGAATGCGAATACGTTGAATTACAATAAGACGAATTTGACGGGATGAGGAGAACGCTGACTTTTTCCGCGTTCTCGTCGCCTCGCATCACATCGTTGCTCTCCCCGGCACGCTCAGAGGACGGAGTCCTCTGGCGTCTTGAAGGATGCTTTACACCTTCAAGAGTTTTGAGGCGTCGTTTATTCAGTCCGAAAGCAACGATACGACAAAGCTGCCTGGGAACGGAACTCACCAACACTCATGACTTCATGCTTGCTTCCAACAACATCTTTTTAAAGGGGCCCTCTATGACTCTCTGCTATGCAAAAAGGGGTTGTCTGGGTACTTGCATTGCTGCTGTTTGCAGTCCCCGTTCTCGCTCCGTTCACGGGCACGATTGAAGGATACGTCTACTTCCTGAACGGCACGCTGGCAGGTTCCTCGGCAAGTGTCAATGTCTCGCTCGCGTCCTGTTCCGGTAGCGGGTGCACGGGCAACACGACGACGGATGCCAATTCGTATTACGTCATCGCAAACCTCAATCTCGCGGCAAATGGCGCGCTCACGGCCAGCGGAGGCAAGAACCTGCATCATGGCGAGAACACCACGACCGCGAATGCCTATCAGGCAGCGTATGCGAACATCACGATTTGCCGGCCTCCTTCAGCGCCGAGCTTGGGCTCCACGCCCAGCAATCACGATAAGAACCGTACCCTAAGCTGGACGTCAGGCACTGACCCGAGCGGGTTTACGAAGTACGATGTCTTCCAGTTCGCGGCAAATGCGTCCATCATCAGCGCGACCTCGCCGAGGAACGTGAGCAATCTCACGGTGGGCGATTCCTACACATGGCGCGTGTCCACGTGCAACACGCTCAACGGCAGGGGTTGCTGTTCCGATAATGTCACGCAGACGTTCAACGTGACGAATGGCGCTCCGAGCGCGCCGACATTGGTGGACCAGGACAATACGGGTAACGACACCGTCTCGCTCAACTGGACGTCAGGCACCGATTCTGACGGCGACACCACGCATGACGAACTGCAGTTCAGCGCCACCAGCGACTTCTCGGACCTCATTGACTCATCCTCGAGCGCGAGCCCGCTGTACGTCATTTCCGGGCTGACGAATACCACGACGTACTTCTGGCGCGTGCGCACGTGCGACCAGTACAGTTCCTGCAGCAATTATGCGACGGACAACTTCACCATCTACACGTGCATCGTGCTCATCACGCAGAACGTCACGAGCGGAGGCGGTGGTGGCGGTGGCGGAAGCACGTGTGGTGCAAATGAGTGCCAGATGGGTGACCGCGCCTGTCGCGGCAACAGCAAGCTCGTGTGCGGCGACTACAATAACGATGCCTATCTTGAGTTCAAGGCAGAAGCGTGCTCACCTTGGGAAAAGTGCCAGAACGGCAACTGTGTCTCTGCGTGTTCCGAGAACTGGCAGTGCTCCGAGTGGAGCGTGTGCGCCATTACGGGAATACAACATCGTTCCTGCGAGGACGCGAACTATTGCGATACAAAGGCGGTCAAGCCTACGGAGGAGCGCGCGTGCATTCCGTTCACCGAAGCTCCCGTATACATTCCGCCGCTCCTCGTGTCCTCGCCCTTCCTCGCAGTCAATGCAATCCTGTTGCTGGCCATCCTCATGCTCGTCGCACAAGTCATCGTGCTCTTGCTCATCATCCTGCTCGGAAGAAGGATTGAGCTCATGCACGTGTCAAAGAGTCTCAGACAGATGTCCGAACTGCTCCGCAAGGGCGACTTTGTGCAGGCAGACCTCTTCCGCACGCAGGTGCTTGAGCCGCGCATCGCGCGCGCAGTCCTGGACGAACGCGACCCCTCACATCGAAAGCTCCTCCGCACGTTTGTGGAGCAAAAGCTCGCGCTCGCGCGGCACTACCTCAAGCTCGCGGAGAAGTCGGGAGACAAGGGCAAGGTTGCGAGCTGGCGCAAGCGCGTGGATGAGATTGTAAAGCTGACAGAACGCTATGCGTAATCAAAATCCGAAAATGCCTTTCTTCTTGCGGTTTTCGCCCTCGAATTCCTGCAGCAATTCTGCCTGTCGTTTCGTGAGCTTTTCAGGCACTTTGACGGTGACTTTCACGTTGAGACTGCCCGTGCCGTAACCTCGGACGTTCGGAACGCCTCGTGATTTGAGCCGGAAGACCTCGCCGGGCTGTGTTCCTGCGGGAATCTTGAGCGTTTCCTTGCCTTCGAGCGTGGGCACTTCGATTTCGCCGCCCAATGCCGCGGTGCCAAAGGAAAGAGGAATGTCGATGAACAAATCATCACCCTGCCGCGTGAAGACCTTGTGCGGCTTCACGTGAATGAGGACGTACAAATCTCCGGAGTCTGCACCGCGTTCGCCTGCTTCGCCTTCGTCCGCAACACGGAGCCGCATGCCGTCCTCGACGCCCGCCGGAATCTTGACTTCAATGTCTTTGGTCGTTTCGACCCTGCCCTCGCCGCGGCACTCCTTGCACGGCTCATCAATGATTTCTCCTGTTCCCTCGCAGGCGCGGCACGCGGCGGTGGTTGCGAAATAGCCAAACGGAGTCCTGCGCGAATGCTTGACCGTGCCGGTGCCCTTGCACTCCTCGCACGTACTGATGGCGGACTCTGACGCTGCGCCTGTGCCGTCGCATTCCTCACAGACCGATTGTTTCGTGACCGCAATCGTCGTGGTCGTGCCTTGTGCGGCTTCCTCCAGCGTGATGTCCATGTCGTAGAGCAGGTCGTGTCCTCGCGCAGGTCCTCGTCTTCGAGCGCCGCCAAAGCCGAATCCGGCAAAGAGGTTTTCGAACAAATCGTCGACGTTCATTCCTTGGAAGTCGCGGAAGTCGAAGCCGCCCATCCCGCCGTTGAAGTCAGAGGTCCCGAACTGGTCGTACTGCTGGCGCTTTTGCGCGTCTCCTAGGATTGCGGCTGCCTCGTTGATTTCCTTGAACTTCTCCGTTGCCTCGGGGTTCTTGTTCAGGTCAGGGTGGTACTTTTTCGCGAGCGTCTTGTACGCTTTCTTGATGTCTTCGGTGGAGGCGTTCTTTTCAACGCCGAGAACCTTGTAGTAGTCTTTAGCCATGGATGATTCCTTGTTTCTTTGCAAAGGCAATCGCCTTCCGCAGGACGTCCTTGGTCGTCTCGAACGAGATTTTGTCAACGGCGTCCTTGACTGGAACCCATGCGACTTTGTCGATTTCGGTCAGTTGCGGCTTGAGCTGGGTTGAGGTGGCGCGCGCAACGAGCACGACTGCTTCCTTGAGAATCTTTTGCTTGTCCTTCGTGAACCAGTACTCGAATTGCTCGCGGAAGCCGGGCACGATTTCAATATCAACGCCGGTTTCTTCCTTGACTTCGCGGACTGCGGTTTGTTCCTCAGTCTCGCCTGCATCCATGTGGCCGCGCGGGTAGAGCCACTGGGTCTTCTTGACTTCAAAGAGCACGTTGCCGTCGTGGAAGACGACGGCTCCGACGTTCTTGTCGCGCATCACTCAAACCGCCCTTTCGGTCTGCCTTCGCGCGTGAGCCGCCGCAGGTTCTCCTCGTACGAATGCTTGAGCGCGCGGCTGATGAGGTAGCTGCGAAGAAGCCGGTTGATGGTGATGGCTAGGAGGAGAATGCCTGCAACAATCCAGATGCCGGTGATGTCCATGCGAAGTCTTCACCTCTTACGGTTTATTAGCTTGTCGTAGCCCGTTGTCGTATGAGTGCTGGTCGTTGGTTGTCGCGTCGTGAGTCTCGCGTCGCTGAGTTCCCCGGCAGTTTTGTCGTATCGTAGCTTACGATGAAGTAAACGACGCCTCAAAACTGCTTGGGAAGCACTCACCAACACTCAAACTACGCCTTTCCCTTGCTCTTGCCTTTGTTCTTGAACTCAGCGTCGACAGTGTCGCCTTCCGGGTTCTTGTGCTCATGCGGTCCTTTCTGGTGCGCAGACGCCTTTTGGTAGAGCGCGGTCGAGGCCTTTTGGACGAGCTGCTGCAGTTCGTCAGTCGCTTTCTTGATGAGCGCGAGGTCTTTGTCCTTCGCTTCAAGCAGCTTCTTCAGTCCGGCAGCGGCGTCCTTGATGCTCGTGAGCTCACTTTCTGCGACTTTGCCTTCGAAGTCCTTCAAGGTTTTCTCGGTCGCATAGACAAGGGTGTCGGCGTTGTTCACGGTCTCGACTTCCTCCTTCTTGCGCTTGTCCGCGTCCGCGAACTTCTCGGCTTCCTTGCGCATGCGCTCGACTTCTGCTTCGTTGAGCTTGTGCGGCGCCGTAATCTTGAGCGACTGTTCCTTCGAAGTGCCCAGGTCCTTTGCCGTCACGTGGAGGATGCCGTTGGCATCGATGTCGAACGTGACTTCGATTTGCGGCACTCCGCGCGGAGCCGGAGGGATTCCGACGAGGTCGAACTGTCCCAGGAGCTTGTTGTCCGCGAACATCGGGCGCTCGCCTTGCGAGATACGAATCGTAACCGCGGGCTGGTTTTCAGCCGCGGTCGAAAACACCTGGCTGCGCTTGACCGGAATCGTGGTGTTGCGGTCAATCAGCTTGGTGAACACGCCGCCGAGCGTTTCGATACCCAAAGACAACGGCGTGACGTCCAGGAGCAAAACGTCCTTGACGTCGCCTGCCAAAACGCCTGCCTGCACTGCTGCGCCCATCGCGACGCATTCCATCGGGTCAATGCTTCGTTCCACTTTGCCCTTGCCGAACCATTCCTCGACGTACTTCTGCACGAGCGGCATGCGCGTCGGGCCTCCGACAAGGATGACCTTGCCGATGTCGTGGCCGTGCATCTTCGCATCACCCAACGCTTGGTCGACGCTCTTCTTGCAGCGCTTGACGAGCGGGTCGACGATTTGTTCGAGCTGCGCCCGCGAGAGCGTCATCTGCAAGTGCTTGGGACCCTTGTCGGTTGCGGAAATGAACGGCAAGCTGAGGTCGGTCTGCATCGTCGTTGAGAGTTCAATCTTCGCTTTCTCCGCGGCTTCGCGCACGCGCTGCATGGCCGTGTCGTCGTCTTCCAAATCGATGCCGGTGTCGTCCTTGAACTTCCGGGCAATGTGCTGGATCAACGCGTTGTCCATGTCGGCGCCGCCGAGCTGCGTGTCTCCTGATGTGGACTTGACTTCGAAGACGCCGTCGCCGAATTCCATGATGGTGACGTCGAGCGTGCCTCCGCCAAAGTCGAAGACGAGAATGGTCTGTTGCTTGGTTCCCTTATCGAGACCGTACGCGAGTGCGGCAGCAGTGGGCTCGTTCACGATGCGGATGACTTCCAGGCCCGCAATCGTGCCCGCGTCCTTGGTTGCCTGTCGCTGGTTGTCGTCGAAATACGCGGGAACGGTGATGACTGCCTTGTGCACGGGCTCGCCGAGGAACGCTTCCGCGTCGCGCTTGATTTTTTGCAGGATGAATGCGGAAATCTGTTGCGGCGTGTATTCCTTGCCGTGAATCTTGTAGTGGAAGTTGGTTCCCATCTTGCGCTTTGCGGCCATGATGGTGCCTTCGGCGTTGGCGACGGCTTGCCGCTTCGCGGGCTCGCCCACGAGCATGGTGCCGTCTTTTTGGAATGCGACAACGCTCGGGAATGCCTTGCCGTACAACGAAGCGCCTTCTGCGCTCGGGACAATTTTGGGCCTGCCTGCTTCGAGAATTGCGGCTGCTGAATTACTGGTGCCTAAGTCGATGCCTACGATCTTTGCCATTTTAATCTCCTCCAGAGATTTTGAGAATCTCTTGAACTGTCTTTTGTTTTTTGGAATGCTTCATTCTTACTCCAATAAGCTTGACCCAATCAATAGTTGATGCTTTAGGAACACTTAATCTTCGCAATATTTTCTTAGACCGTACGATTCTACCACCCAATATCGCATCAACATCTCGTGTTTTACGATCATGGAAAGAAAACTGAATGTTATTGCGTGCTAAGAATTGCGCAATTCTATCCATTAAGGCAAAATTAGTATTATACAGGTAAAGGTGGAAATAATTACCTTGCTTACGAACAGTACCTTCAGCATCCCAAAATGCCGCGATGAATTGTTGAGCAAGTGCGTCATCCGCAAAAATATAATCTAAAGTATCTTCACGCACCATTTTATTTTGCTTTATCAAATCCGCAATTTTAACGCTCGATAAACGCAATCTCCAGAGCCCATTCGATCGCTCATCAAAAGTGATTGTTCCATACGGCTCCAGCACTTTTCGCAGATGGCGCTTGAGACCCTCATCTTTATTGAAAACTTCAACCATAAATTTCTGAATCGTCCCGTCGCCTAAGGAAAACCCAATAAGATATGCAAGATCAGGAGTAATATTAATTGCAGAAACTCTCTTTGAACTTGCTTTTTCTCGCAAAATTATTTGACCATTAAAATTGGCCGGGATAGTCACATTCGTGATATTTTTCCGAGTGAACGGAATGTTCAACTGCGAGAACCAATAACTTAACGAAGAGTCAGGGATGCCTGTAAGTGCCGCGATTTCGGGAATTGAGAATTTAGGATAAATAGTGTTGAGGAATTCTTTTAATCGGGTAGTGCCAATCATCTTCTTAACAGTCTGAAAATTACCTGTTTTCCTTATCTCCTGAATTTGTGCAACTAACGTTGCGTCGTTTTCTTCAGACATTAGTTCTCTCCAGTAGTTGCGACCTTGACTTTTGCGTATCGCACAACCTTGTCTTTCATCTTGTAGCCCTTTTGGAGCTCTTGGATAATGATGCCGTCCTGCGTGCCGTCCTTTTTTTCTTTCAGGATGACTTCGTGCAGGTACGGGTCTGCGGGCACGCCGACGGATTGAATCGGCTGCACGCCCTCGTCTGCGAGGATTTTGTGGAAGTTCTTGTAGAGCAGCTCGACGCCTTTCACCAAATCGTCTTTCGTGCCGCCTTTCTTCATCGCGTCCAGGGCTTGTTCGAATTCGTCCAGGACCGTGAGCAGCTTGACGATGAGCTTTTCCGAGGCGTACGCGGAGAACTCCTTGCGTTCCTTGTCGGAACGCTTGATGTAGTTCTCGAAGTCCGCCTGGAGCCGCTTGAGGTGGTTGAGGTAGTCGGCAGATTCCTTGGATTTGTGGTCGAGTTCCTGCTTGAGCGACT
>DATILO010000066.1:0-3203 GCA_035476335.1 Binatia bacterium
CGGAACGGCGAAATTCGAGTGGCAGCACTCGAAGCGCTCACCGAATGGACCGAACGGTACGTGAAGAACAAGGACCTGCTCATGCGGAGCATCAAGAACATCGCACGCCATGAAGCGGGCTGGACCTTGAGCGTCATCCGCACCGAAGGCGTGCAACACTTCCTCATCGTGCCGCACTTGGAAACGATGGACGTGCTGCTCACGAAGATGCAGCCCGAGTTGAACGCGGCGCTTGTCGTCCTCAACACGCGCAAGAATCTCGACCTCATCGTCCAGCACTGGGGCGAGCTTGTCAAATACCCCAAGCTCGCCATCATCTTCGCAAATCCGGATTCGAACACGGACAAGCGCTGGATTATTTTCCCCCACACGCACGAGAAAATCGCGGAGAGAAAATCGCTGAAAGTGGGACTGGATGCGTTGTTCTTGACGGTGGAAGCGGCGAGCTGACTATTCAATCCGTATCTCAAGATTGTGCTCGCGATATTTGCACTCGTTCACAAGAATGCTACGATGGCAGAAAGTAGACGTTTCCTCGACGCAGAGCAGCGTGAGGTCTGCCTCGAGCGCGCGCCGTGCGACGTACTTGACTTCCTGTGCCGCAAGCGGCGTACGGAGGTAATGAAGATACTGCCGTGCGAATTCCACCCAGTTGATTTCCTTCCGATACCACGCTCCCACGGTCTTTGCAGGAGGCGCGAGCCGCGGCAGCCACTCGTCGAACAGTTCGCCGCGCACCAGCGCAGGCACCGGCGTCTTGCCATCGTTCTCGGTCAGTCTACTGAGAACGCAGATGCGGATGCCGTCCTCAGGTGACGGCGGCAAGTACAGGCCTTTGCTCTTGAGCATATGCGCCGCCTGGGAATCGAACCCAGATCTCAGGATAATTCCGGCATTGCTGCCCTGGGAATCCCGCATGCTACCACTATACCAGCGGCGCCTTGTTGGGATTGTTCGGTCGCACCTGCTCTAAAAAGCTTTTGCATTCTTTACCGTGCAGTGCAAGAGTGTGCACCGGGGCTTTTCCCGAATACCGATGAAAATACCGTTTAGGACTCAAACCCAGACCCATCATGATAAGCTGTGCCTGGTCTGCAAGATAAGGGGATACAGTTGTGAAACTAATGCGTCGCTTAGGAGCGTAATAGCTTCCGTCCGTGTCAACAATGCCTCTGAGAAATCCTCTGTTAAAATCGACACGTCCAAGATTGAAATTCCTTAAGCGAACACTGTATCCTTTCTTTCCTTCCCAAAACAAATGTTCATGAAGAAGTGAGTAAATTGCTTTCGATAGATACAGAAAGATAATGCATGACGTTTTGCCCTTGTATTGCACGGAATATTTGAATGGTTTCTTGCCGAACCATAGAGGTAGTTTGTTCTCGAGATATTTGAGATATCCCTTCTCATAGGCCCCGGTGTAAATACGGATGCAATACTGATACTTAGACGTGAGCGTAAAGTTTCCATCTCCTGCGAATATTCCTAGAAATTCTCCGAGCTCCCCCTCATCCTTAAAGTTGAAAGTAACCGGCTTCGTCTTCTTTCCAAAGAGCTTTTTGTAATGGAAATAGATGGTAGATTTACCAACACCAAGCCGTTTGCTAATTTTATTGATAGATAATCCTTCATTTAGGAGAGATTGGATTTGCGGTGCATACTTCACAAATGAACGCTAATGCAGAGCTAGTTAAAGGTTACTTCACCGTGTCCAGTGCGTGGTGAAAAACAAAACTATTCTTCTTCGCCGTCTTCAGGCGCGTAGGCCGGAACAGCTGTCTTCGAGATGATCATGATGTCGCCGACCGCCTTCACGAGCTGATGCGGAACCACAACGCCCTTTGCAGAGCCGAGCACCTTGGAGAGGAACGAGTTCTTCGTGGCACGGACGCGCCAGCCGTACACTTTCGTGGCGGTGAGCATCGATTCTTCAATGTCGCCGAAGTAATCGCCAGAATCCGTGAACACCTTCATGTCGTATGTTTCCGTAATCTTCTTCATCTTGAGCATCGGTAGTCCTCCTTGCGGGCGGTCCTTTCCTGCAGGGGTAAGTATTTAAAGTTTTTGCGTGCACAGCATAGGGATGGACTTGGTCATCGTCGGAACCTCCCATATCGCCAAAGAGAGCGTTCGTGAGGTCACGCACCGGATTGAGAAGGAAGCGCCTGACATCATCGCATTAGAACTCGACAAGGGGCGCCTCCACGCCCTCTTGCATCCGAAGCAGCAGAAGTCACGCATGCGCGACATCCGCCACGTGGGGTTGAAGGGCTGGATGTTCGCGCAACTGGGTTCGTGGGCGGAGAAGAAGCTCGGCCGCCATGTCGGAGTTTCGCCCGGTCAGGACATGCTCACCGCATTCAGAATCGCTCGGGAACAGAAAATACCGATTGCATTGGTGGACCAGGACATCACCATCACGCTCAAGCGTTTTTCGCAGACGCTCACGTGGCGTGAACGGGCACGGTTCGTCATCGACATCGTCTCCGGCGTGCTCAAGCGCAAGGATTTCGGGTTTGATTTGCGCACCGTGCCTTCCGAAAAAGTCATTGCGCAACTCATCGGGCGTGTGAGGAAGCACTACCCGAACGTGTACAAGGTGTTGGTCGTTGAGCGGAATGACGTCATGGCGCGCAACCTCGCGATGCTGATGAAGTTGAATCCCGGCAAGAAGATTCTTGCGGTTGTCGGGGCCGGCCACGAGCGCGAACTCGAGGCGCTCGTGCAGAAGTATCTGACCAAAACTATATAAACTGCCGTTCGCAGACGAGCGCCATGCCATTCCGCGAGTTCGTGGAGCGGGTCCGCGATGAGGCGGTCTTCTCCGCGGCAGAAAAGAGGGAGTTCTGGCTCGCAGCCATCATCCTCGGAATTGTCTATTCTTGGAACTCCTGGGGTTCGGTTGAATTCGACATCTGGGTGGGGCTTGGCAATCTCCTGGTTGCGTTCGGCATCGCTGCGCTCACGCTCTACATCCACCATTTCGGCCAGCGCCTGTGGGCAATTCACAAGGGCTACCATGTTGAACACAAAGTATGGTGGTATGGCGTCGGAGCCGCAGCCATTCTCGCCGTGTTGTCGCGAGGCAACTTCGCATTTCTCGCGGTTTCGGGAACGTTCATCGCGATGAACTACATCCAGCGCTTGGGCAAGTACAAGTACGGCCCGAACGTGCATGATTTCGCCATGATTGCGCTGATGGG
>DATILO010000067.1:0-11362 GCA_035476335.1 Binatia bacterium
CACCGCGCTCCAGGAAGCGTTGGCAAAACGCAATCCGTCCTCGGACATCACGGTGCGCGGCATCAGCGAATTCGGCCGGCTCACGGCACTGAACCTTGAAGTCGCTGACATCGAGGAAGCGCAATTGCTCGCCTCGCTCAAGGCAGAAGGCGTCGACGCCAAGCCCGGCACGTACAGCGTTGAACGCATGGGCGCGGCATTGGGAGAGAGCTTCTACCGGCAGACGCTCATCGCTCTTGTCGCGGCATTCCTCTTCATGGCGATCGTCGTCTTCATCACGTTCAGACTCCCGCTTCCGAGCTTCTTCGTCGTGCTCGCGGTCTTCTCCACCACGGTGGAAACGCTTGCCGTCACGTCCCTCATCGGCACGAAGCTCAGCACCGCGGGCATTGCCGCACTCCTGATGCTCATCGGTTACTCCGTTGACACGGACATCCTGCTCACCACGCGCGCACTCTATAGAAAGGAAGGTCCGTTGATGGACCGCATCTACAGCGCGATGAAGACTGGAGTCGTGATGACGCTCACGGCACTCGTCACGACCTTCACGGCGTTCATCTTCACGGACAGCGACGTCATCCGCCAAATCATGCTCATCCTCACCATCGGACTCCTGTTCGATATCCTGAACACGTGGATACAAAACGTGGGCGTCATCCGGCTCTATCTCGAGCGCAAGGAGCGCAAGGCCGCGGAGGCCGCGCATGGGTAAGGCCAAGGCCATCTTCACGAACTGGCGCGTCATCATTCTCCTCGCGGCCGTTCTTCTTGCGGTCATCGCAATCCATCCCGCACCCTGGGCAGACGGCGTCGTCATCAAGGCCGTCGCCAAGAACAGCTCTGCCTCTCTTGCAGGCATTGAAAACCCGAAAGCCACGGCACAACCGCTGAGCAAGGAACGCGTGCTCTCCCTCAACAACAAGCCCGTGCACACGGTCAAGGACTACTACGCCGCGCTTGCGGATACGCGCATCAACCAGACCATTCCGCTCACGACGACGCTGCGCACGTACCAGCTCAAAATCCAGCCCGACATCGAAATCATCACGCTCAACAAGACCGTCACGAAAGTCGTTTCCACCACCACGACGGTCAACGAAACCGTCAACGGCACGGTCATTCCCGTGAACAAGACGGTCAACCAGACCATCACCGTTCCCGCAACCCAGGAACGCATCAAGGGACCGAAAGACATCGGGCTTTCCATCGATGCGGTTCCGCTCACCAACCTCCGCAAGGGCCTCGACCTCCAGGGAGGAACGCGCGTCATCCTCAAGCCCGCCGAGGAAGTCTCCGATGACACGCTCGGCCTGCTCGTTGACAGTCTCACCCAGCGTCTCAACGTGTTCGGGCTCAGCGACATCGTCGTCACGACCGTCGCCGGCGATTCGTTCGGCAAATCCTCGCTCATCCTCGTCGAAATCGCGGGAGCGAGCACGCAGGAAGTCTCCGACCTCGTGCGCCAGCAAGGCAAGTTCGAAGCCACCATCGGCAACACAACCGTGTTCCGCGGCGGCAACAACGATATCACGTACGTCTGCCGCACCGCGGAATGCTCCGGCATCGACCCCACGCGCGGATGCTCGCGCGCGGACAGCGGCTGGGCGTGCGGCTACCGCTTCCAAATCTCGCTTTCACCCGTCGCCGCACAGCGGCAGGCAGATACGACTCGCAACCTGCCTCTCGAAGGCAGCGGGCGCGACCGGTACCTTTCGGAACCGTTGAACCTCTACCTCGACGGCGACCTCGTGCGCTCGCTGCACATCGCGGCTGACTTGCGCGGCCAGGCGGCAACCGACATTGTCATTACCGGAACCGGAACGGGCATCACGCAGGACGAAGCGTTGACCAACACGCTCCTCGACATGAAGACGCTCCAGACCGTGCTCATCACGGGCTCCCTGCCCGTCAAGCTCGAGATTGCGAAGATTGACTCCATCTCACCCGTCCTCGGAACATCCTTCATCAAGAACGCCTTGCTCGTGGGACTGTTCTCCGCGATTGCAGTCACGATCGTGCTCGGGCTCGTGTACCGCAAGCCCCGCATCATCATCCCCATCCTGCTCACGTCGCTCTTCGAAGTGCTCATCACGCTCGGCATCGCCAGCGTCATCCGGTGGAACCTCGACCTCGCCTCGATTGCGGGCATTATCATTGCCATCGGTACGGGCGTCAACGACCAAATCATCATCACCGACGAAGCGTTCAAGCGCGAGAACAACAGCGCTGTCGGCTGGCGGGAGCGCATCAAGCGCGCATTCTTCATCATCATCGCGGGCTTCTTCACCGACTTCGTCGCGATGCTTGCCCTGTGGTTCTTCGGCGCAGGACTGCTGAAGGGCTTTGCCGTCACGACGATTATTGCTTTGATTGTCGGAACATTTATTACCCGTCCCGCGTATGCCGCCGTCGTGAATCAAATTATTGGAGAGTAGATGGTCACGAAAACGTGGGCGCTGCTGCTCATCTTCCTGACGACGCTGCTCACGACGCTCGCACAATTCTTCCTCAAGACGGCGCTGCAAGGAACGGTTGCGCCGGTTCCGCTCGTGACCGGACTCATTCTGTACGGTCTTGGCGCACTCCTGATGATTCTGGCGTTCAAGGGCGGTGACGTTTCCCTGCTTTACCCCATCATCGCAACGAGTTATATCTGGGTCGCTTTGATTTCGCAGTTCTGGTTCCACGAAACGGTCTCGGCGCTGCGCTGGATAGGCATCGCATTCATTCTCCTCGGTGTCGTTCTCCTCGGATTGTCCGGCAAGAATGTACCCCTTGAGGTGCTCTGATGATTGCACTGCTCAACCTCGGACTCTTGCTCGCGGCGACCGTCATCGGCTCATTTGGACCGGTTTTCCTCAAGAAGGCAACCCTGCATTTGAAGCGCGATGCGTTCCGAAGCATTTCCGGCTTTTTGCGCGCGACGTTGCTGAACGGCGCGCTCGTGCTCGGCGTCTTTTTCTACGGCGCGGGATTGGTCTTCTACCTGCTCGCACTGCACGGCAGCGATTTGAGCATCGTGTACCCGCTCGTTTCCCTGTCATACATCTGGGTATGCCTGCTCAGCGTCGGCATGCTGGGCGAGAGAATGTCAGGCAGGAAGTGGCTTGCCGTTGCGTTCATTATTCTCGGAGCCGTTCTCGTTGGGTTTGGGAGTTAGTCGTACTCCGTTCTCAGGCAGTTTTGAGGCCGTACTATCCCCGTTCCCCGGCAGTTTTGACGCTCTCGCGTTCACAAATCGAGAGGAGCGAACGACTCAAAACTTCCTGGGCAGCACTCAGGCGGACACCAACGACGAGCGTCAAGCTTATATAGCAACTTCATCCCAATACGGTCATGAAAAACGAGGTTTCTTCGCTTGAGCTGCGACACCTCACGGCAGAACTCAATGCGTTCCTGACCGGCTCGCGCATCGACAAGGTCTACCAGCCCGGTGCTCGGACGTTCCTGTTCGTCATCCGCAAAGTGGGCGAGGAGAAACGGCTCTTGCGCATCGAACTCCCGAAATTCCTCTACCTTTCTTCGTATAAGGAGGAAATGCCCGAACGATTGACGGGATTCTGCGGCTTCCTGCGCAAGTATGTCGAGGGCAAAGCCATTGAATCAGTTGAACAAGTCGGCATGGAACGCATCCTCCGCATTCCGCTCGCAACTAAGGAAGAATCGCTCGTCATTTACCTCGAACTCTTCGGCAAGGGCAACTTCATCGTCTGCGAGGAAGACAACACCATCCTCGGCTGCCTCGAACCCGTCGTGTACCAAGACCGCATCATCAAGCCCGGCGCAATCTACGAAGTGCCGGAACGCGAGCACCTGGTTGAGAAACTCACGCTCGAACAGTTCACCGACCTCATCAATGCATCAGCGGAGAACGTCTCAACCGCGCTCGCGGTCGATTTGGGCATGGGTGGATTGTTCGCGCAGGAACTGTGCTCGTTGTCAGGCGTTGCGCCGGGCAAGAAAGCAAGCGCCGCCGACATTGAAAAGCTTTACCTCGCATTCCAGAACGTGCTCAAGCGCAAGCCCTCACCTTTGCTCGCGCTCCGGAAGGACATGCCCGAGGAGGTCATTCTGTTCCCGATGCGGAGTTTTGAGAAAGACACGCTCGTACCCTTGAAGTCCTTGAGCGAAGGTCTGGACAAATTGTTTGCTCGTCGTGCGGCAGAGCATCCGGCTCCCAAGAAGGACAAAAAGCTCGCGAAGCTGCAAACCATCATCACGATGCAGGAACAGAACGCGACCAAATTGGAAGCACAAGCCGATGAAGAACAGAAGAAAGGCGAATTCATCTACGAACGCTACCAAGACGTCAAGAAGATTCTCGAAGAATTACAACTGCAAATGAAACACCACTCGTTGCAGGAATTGCAGGAGAAACTGAAAGGCCACAAGACGGTGAAAGAGATTAAGGCGAAGGAAGGGACGGTTGTGCTGGAGTTCTGATGGTTATCTTTGTTCTTCGCCATGGAGAAACGAAATGGAACGTTGAGAAGCGTATTCAAGGAAAGCGAGGGTCGCATCTTAACAAGCGCGGGCGGCAGCAGGCAAAGCATGCAGCAAAGTCCTTGCGCAAGTATGCTGTTGACCTTATCATTGCATCTCCCACCGTGCGAACAATGCAAACGGCGCGTATTATCAACGAGCCTCACCAGGTTCCTATCATCAAAGACGCAGGATTTATGGAGCGTGACCAAGGAGTTCTCGAAGGCCTCACGGCACGAGGCATTCTCAAGATTATCCCTGATATTGCGCATCAGCAAAAGAAGCTAGGGATTGACTGGCGGCCGCCGAAAGGTGAAACGTTCCGAGAAGTGCATGCCCGTGCCGTTAAAAACTTCTCGCGTATCGCAAAAGCACATGTGGGTGAGAACGTCATTGTAGTAAGCCACGGCGCATTCATTAGGACTCTCGCGCATCACTTGCATGGAGGCACTCCTGAAACTGTTTTTGACAGGAAAGCTCCCGATAATGCCGAGTTGTTTGAGGTGGAGTGCAAGCTGCGCGGCAAAAACGTTTTGTGCCGTCTGGTGGGAAGAAGGCGTTGGATTTCTTTGGAGTTCTGACGAAACCTTTTTATATACTCTAGAATGTATTTTAGAGTATGCAAGAACAGTATGAATGCCCTACGTTACGTGATGGTGATTTGCTCTATTTCGGAAAGCCTGTAGCAGTACAGGGAGCTGTTTCAGAGATTACTCACGAAAATTGTCTTGACTGTGGGGATGGTCTTGAAGCGCATTTGGTGATGCACAATAATTCTTCCATGGTTCTTGCGGTGGCCTGCAAAACACATCCGCAGAAGGTCTGGTCTGAAACCTATCGAAAAACCGACCGTGACACGGGCTGGTGTTTTGATAAAAAAGACAAGCGCTTTCCCTTTATCTGCGACGACAACTACAAATTAACCGGTGAGTTCAGCAGAATGATGGACGCGTTTGATTTGCAGACATTCAGGCTCTAAAGCGGGCAGCCTTTGGAGTTCTAAGAACGCGTGAATTCGGCAATTTCTTTCAGGAAACGCTCATCGCTTCTGGCTTCAGGATTCGCTGTCTTGCGTTTCTGAACTTCTTGCAAATATGATTCCTGCGCGTTCTTGCCAAATTTGCTCAGAATGTCGGGATTGAACTTATTTCTCAAGTGAAGCCCGCTACCCTGATGGAACATTTTGTCATAAACATATATGGCTTCGGTCGTTGAAACACCATCGAGCAACTGTTCGATGTGGCGGACGACTTGCGTATCTTGTTCAGGCGTCAGACGCAACTGGTGATAGGTTCTCAGCAACAAATATTCCTTGGTGTCGGCACTCTTGCCGCCATTCAGAATAGTGTCAAGATGCGCTTGCAACTCGGTGTCCATTGGAGTGTATCCGCTGTAACAACGCGCATCCCATGTGTTCCCTGTTTTTTTCCAGATAAGGAACATGTTTCCCGGATATTCGAACGCCTCGTCGATTGAGGATGGTTCTGAAAGAATATATCCGTGCTCAGGATCTCGCTGAACGGAGTTAGTTTCATAAGCCACACGGCTATTATTTGAATAGGTATGCGTGTCGAATTCTGTTCGCTCATAACGCGGGGCAGCGCGCCAAACGAGTGCCGCAAGAAATCCTGCTGCTGCGGCGAGACCTAAAGGAACCAGCAAGTCGCGCAAGAAGGGTTGTGGCGAGTCTTTCTTCGGAGGCATCGCTGCCTGATAATGATCTTCCAATGAGGGGCGTGGGGCATCGTTAGAAAGCTTGCGCTTCATGCGTGCGCGTTCCAAATCATCCCGCATTTCGTCAAAATCCACAGAATTAACCTATATTCTACAGTATATAAATCATTCGGTCGGTCAAAGACGGTTATCAAGCCGTCGTCGGTGTGCGTAAGATAGCAGAAAGAGTGTGCGTTTCCAAACGTTGCCGTTTGAAAAAAAGGTGGACAGCTTATCGAGGTTCCCGCGTATCGCAGTACAACTCAATACGGAAGCTGGTTTAACTGCCGTGTTCGAATGGGAACGGGTGGAACCCAGCCCCTTTGGCCGTCCACTATGAAGGAGCCCTGAACCCCTTTATAAAGCTTCCGGAAAAAGGGTTGCGATGCATTTTATACGGTCATTCCCTGTCAATACGCATGGTCACGCACAAAGTCGTCCATCATGAAGAAGTCGATGATGCCGATGAAATCGCCGTCAAGAGCCAGTTTGAGGCCATTCACATGAAGGTCAAGAACGGCGTCGAAATGGGGTTCAAATTGGCATTGGGATTCTGGCTCTTCACGCTGCTGCTGGGACTCCTCATCGTGTTTGCCGTCCTGCCGATGGCCGGCATCCACCTGCCTGTGCCTACGGCTTCCTAAGCACGAAGAAATAGTGGTTGAGGTCCATGATGGGCGCAAATTCGCGCTCGATAACGAAATACTTTCTGATGCTTCGCTTGATTCTCCGCAACGGATAATTCCGCACTCCGATTTCCCAATGATGCTGCGTGTTCTTCGGACCAATCTTGATGGTCTTGAGGAAGTACGGAATCGTGACCATCAAATGCAGCTGTCGCGCCGAAAAAGGAACCTTGTAGCGCAGGAGCGCCTCAAAATAACCGCGGTTGTACGGCATTGAAAGGATGACATATTTCTTCGAAACGCGCTTGAGCTCCTGCAATGACTTTTCAAAATCCTCAAACGGAAGGTGCTCAAGAATTTCAAATGCCACCGCGGTATCAAATGACGCATCGGGAAACGGAAGGTTGCGAATGTCTCCCACTTTGTCCGGCTTCAATTGTGCGTCAAAATCGCACGTCGTGGTTGAAAACCCCGCTTGTCGGAGAATGTGCACGATGGTCTTGTTGCCAATGCCCACCTCAAGGACGTTGTGCGGCTTGGTGCGCACAATTTCTTTCAACTGATGATAATACAAAATGAAACGGTTGAGCTTGTTGTCGTAGTTTTCGTACTGGTAATGTTCGGCAGGAACCTGAACCGCAAATTGCTGTTTCATGAATTGAGCGCTTCAAAGAATTCTATTTAAGCTTTGTTGTGGTTAGTATACGCGAATCCACACTGGAGCAAACGTTTATATAATGCTCACGCTGGTCCCTCACTCAGGTGTTGAATGCTCCGTATACTCGCCATCCAGGCGTACGACCGCAACAGTCCTGAAAGTTTCTTGTCCGTACCTCTTGGCATTTACCGCATGGGCTATTGGGTTGAAGCAAAAGTTCCCAACGTCCAGTTTGCTTTCTACGATCCTAACATCGATTACCCGCGCGGCCTGGAGCAAGCACAAAAGTTTCTGAAAGAAGGAATGGACGGCAAGGGACCGTATGACGTCGTCGCATTCAGTCCGTTGCATTTCACGCTCGAACACGACCTGAGCATCATGTATGCGGCAAGCACGGCCTCGCCAAATTCACTCTTTGTCGCAGGCGGACAGCAAGCCGCGTTTGCCAACCGACAACTGTTCAGTAACTGGACTGAGTTGGATGTTGTTTTTGTCGGTGAGGGCGAAAAACCGATGACTGAATTAGCAAAGAAAGTCCAAGCGTACGGCGTTTCCAGACTCAAGGAAAATCCGTTGCTCATGCAGGATATTCCCGGAGTCCGGCTGCGGGGCAGGCCCGGCATCACGCCGCCGAATCCGGCGATGAACCACGACGAGTTCGTTGAGGCAACCACGCGCCTTGATTTCGGGCCACGCATGCGCAGCGAAGACTACTGGAACTGGATTGAACGCAACTACACTCCCGAGCAGCTCAAAGACATCAACCTGCTCCGCAAGATTCGCGTCGTCAAGCCGTACACGACAAACTATTGTCCCATGGACTGTTCCTTCTGCAGCACGACAAACTTCTACAAAGATGCAGGCGACGGCATGGCCAAGGTGCGCGGACTGCGCGGCAAGGAATTGTCGGATTATGTCCGGAAGATTCTTGACACGAACCAGTCTGCACTCACGGTCTATTTCAAGGATGACTTGTGGTTTATCCGCGGTGCAGAAACCCACACGCCGCCGCCCAAGGCATTCACGGAAAGCATCAAAAAATTGATTCCCGGAGACTGCCCACTCGAGTATGATAAAGACAGCCGCGGACTGGTGTCCGACCTTGCGGAACTGGACGCCGTCAGGACCGATCCCAAGTATGCCGACCGTGGCATCACCTACTTTGCAAAAGCCCGCGTGGACACGTTTGTCCGCAAGGACTTGAGCGTCGACTGGCACCTGCTCGCGGCCAGCAAGCAGGCCGGATTCAACTCCATCAGTTTCGGCGTCGAGAGCTTTGATCGTGCAGAACTCGACCATTTCAACAAGCGGCTCGGAGTCAACGGGCCCGCAATGAACCGCAAGGCATTGGAAGCGTGCAAAAGCATGGATATCCACGTGGTTGCCTACATGATTCTCAGCTCGGACATCTCAACTCCGGACAGCATCATGACTTCTGTCGATGAGGCAGCCGTTCTCTCGCATGAAGGGCACACCATCAAAATCAATCCGTTCCTCTATAGCTTGCCCGGCACCACGCTTGCGGCATTGCAAGAAAAAAAGGAAAGCGCCTCAACCGTCGAACGTTATCCTGTGCCCGGCTACCCGCAAAAAATCATTGAACGCGTCATCAGAATCTTCCCGGAAAACACCACGGCGCGCGACCTCATGATCCAATTTGAGGAGCGTCTCCCTGCCTACAAGCAAGCGATGAAGGAGAAGCTCGCCAGTTCGCACTGGATTTCCGAGCTCGGAACGCCCACGCAATTCAAGCTGCTTCTCGAGCTTGCCAAGGAAATGAAATTGCAACCGAAGAACACGAATACCGGTCAAGCAATCCCCCTCGATGAACGCATCGCCATGCTTGAGCGCGACCTCGAAGCGAACAAGCTTGCGCAGGGCAAAATGCTCACGTTTGCATAAGATTTACTTCTTGTTCCACGGACTTCTGATAAGCCCGTAGAGGCCAAGGACGGCCATAAAGACCAGTGCCGAGAGATGCTGCGCAAATCCTGCCTGGATTGCCTGGGCTGTCGAGACATTCACGCTCGCTAGTCCAAGGGTCCACCACGCTTCCGTTGTTCCCAAACCTACGAGCCCTTGAATCGGAATGACGGCGAGCAGCGCAGCAACCGATGTCGCCATCGTGCTCTCCTCCCAGGTGAACGGAATTCCGACTGCGCGGAAAATCATGAAGTTGATGGTGAACAACACCATCCAAATGCCTATCGACCATGCAAGCGCACCGAGCAGCGTCTTCCAAGACTTCATCACCTGCAAATGATGGAGCGTTTCCTCGAATTTGCGTAGCAACCAGGCAAACAAGCGCACCTGTTCAAGATGGAATGCGCGCAGCACGGCGGTTGCAGTGGCGACGGCTTGTTTTCTCAGGAGCATGATGCTCATCAAGGCGCTGACGAGGAGGAACAATCCTGCAAGCAGAGGCATGCGCAATGCCTGGATGGACGGAGGAACAACCCGTGCGGCGAGCAACGCAACGAAGAAAATCGCGGCAATGGCGATCAAATCACACAGGCGCGCAAGAATGAGCGTCCCGATTCCCGCGCCGGTCGTTGCCTTGCCCGTGCGCTGCACGAGATACACGTAGCCGAACTCTCCTGTTCGGGCGGGAAGGATGTTGATGAGCGCGTTGTGGATGCACGTGATGGAAAACAAGGTGTCAAGCGGCACGGCTTTCTGCAACAAGGTCCAGGCGCGGCATGCGCGAAGTGCCTGCACGAGAGTATACAGCAGAAACGCGCCGATGAGCGTCATGACGGGCAGCATTGCAATAGTTTTCACGATGTCTTGCACTGAAGTCTTTTGGAGCAGCAGCCCGAGCACTACGGCAGTGATGATGCATGAGAACGCGATTGAGAACGCTTTTCTCCTCATGGCAGCAGCGTCACGCGTTTCCCTTTAAATATTCTCACGCAGCCACGAACCGCAACAAATATATATTACTTCATAGTGGTGAACAATTATGGCGATTCGCGTCCACAAAACCGAACTTGAAGGGCTTCTCACCATCCATCCTCAGGTGCACGGCGACAGCCGAGGATTCTTCATGGAAACCTATCGGCTCAATGACCTCCAGGCAGCAACGGGCAGCGACAAGCCCTTTGTCCAAGGCAACCACTCCCGCTCCACCAAGAACGTGCTTCGCGGCTTGCACGCCGAGCCCTGGGATAAGCTCATTTACATCCCGCACGGCAGCGTTTGTACGGCCATCGCGGACCTGCGTCCTGATTCGCGGACCTTTGGCAAAGCCGAAGCGTTCCTTCTCGGAGACCATGATGAACAACGCCGGCTGCTCTACATTCCGAATGGGTGCGCGCACGGTTTCTGTGTGCTCTCGGACAGCGTTGACTACACCTACCTCTGCACGGAATACTACACGGGGCAGCCCAAGAAAGCGGTTGCGTGGAACGACCCTGACCTGAAGATTATCTGGCCGATTGCGGAACCTCTTCTTTCGGACGCCGACAAGAAGAACCCCACGCTCCGGCAACTGTTCCCAGAAAAATTCCAATGAAAAAACTTGCTCTCGTGGGCGCCAGTGGCTTGGTCGGCACCACGCTCGTGGACTATTTGCAGCAATCCTACACGCTCCTTCCCACCTGCTTTTCCAATCCCGTTCCCGGATTCACGAAACTCGACATCACCAATCCGGATGCCTACCACGCATTTCTCGATGCCGAATGCCCGGACATCGTCATCCATGCCGCGGCATTGACTGACTTGGAACGCTGCGAGCACCATCCTGACGAGGCCGCCCACTACAACACGAAATCACTTGAAGTACTGCTCGACCATCCTGCGAAAATCGTTTACATCTCGACGGACGGCGTTTTCGACGGCACCAAAGGAAATTACGTCGAGACTGACCCAACCACGCCCATCA
>DATILO010000068.1:0-3826 GCA_035476335.1 Binatia bacterium
TCCCGGCGTCATCGCGATGGGCATTCTCTTCACGGCCATCTTCAGCGGCATCGAACTGATTTGGGACCGCCAGTTCGGCTTCCTGAAAGAAACGCTCGTGGCTCCGGTCTCACGCTTTTCCATCATGCTCGGACGCACGCTCGGCGGAGCGACCATCGCGACCACGCAGGGCATTTTCCTGTTCATCATCGCATACCTCGTAGGGTTCCGGCCTCCGGTGCTGCTCTTTTTCCCCGCACTCATCTTCATGTTCCTCATCGCGCTTCTCTTTACCGCGCTCGGAACGGCAATCGCCTGCCGCCTCAACGACATGCAGGCCTTCCCCATCATCATGAACTTCCTCGTGATGCCGATGTTCTTCCTTTCAGGAGCGTTGTTCCCGCTCGAGCAAGCCCCGCGCGCGTTGCAAATCGTTGCCGCATTTGACCCGATGGCGTACGGCGTCGACGGCCTGCGCGTTGTCTTCAGCGGCTCAGGGCATTTCGGGCTGCTGGCGGACACGCTCGTGCTCATCGGGGTCGCCTTTGCGCTTATCTGGCTTGGCAGCGCACTTTTCAAGCGCATCCAGGTCTGAACGATGGGCTCAGAATCTATTTAATGAGTCCTTGCTCTTCTCCTTGCATGAAGTGGTGGTATTTCTCCCCGGTGCTGCTGGTGCTTGCGGGATGCATGACGTCGCCTCAAACGGTATACGCAAAGGAGGGATGTGACCTCATGCGGAATGCGGGCGAAGAACAATGCTTCGGCTGCGCCAACGGCATCTGTACCGAACCCCCGGACGGCTATGTGCTCATCGAAGCCAATTCCGGCTGGTGTGCCACGGGCGACCAGGGATGTTATCTCAAGACCAGGTGAAGCTCATGCCTCCAAGAGGAGTCCGAAGCGCAAAGCGAAAACGTCAGTACGAGAAAATCAAGCGTTCGGCGCTGAAATACGGCCACTCGCTGCGCGTTGCCAAACGCATTGCGGCAGCGACGACGAACAAGACGCGCAGAATGAAGGGAGAGACGTAATTACGTCGTATAGCGGTGCAGGTTCAGAAATCCCGCAATCGCGTTCTTCAGCTGGTCTGCATCCGCTCGAACGACTGCCTGGAACCCGCCCGTCAACGGCTTGTAGAGGTACTTGTCGTAAATCGTGCGGATGAAGAGGAACATCGGCTTGCCTTCCCACTTGCCTTCGTAGTCGGTTTCAAGAATGCCTGAGAGCGTGATGAGGACTTTGCCTTGGTTCTGGCGCTGTTTCACGCCTTCGGGAGTCTCGATGACGACTTCCTTGATGTTGCTGAGCTGGACGCGAATCTTGAGCACGCTCTTGGCGTAGTCGCTCAGTTCTTTTGACGGCTCGAGCTGGATTTCAACGAACTTGCCGTCCGGCTTGACGCTCTCGGTGTGCTGGGGTTCCTTGCGGTAGTAGCCCTTGTCGAGCAGCCACTCGTCGATGAGCCGGTAGAGTGCCGCGACGGAGAAGATGCCGTCGTAGTCGATGCGTTCCTTGTCCAGCACGAATTCCTGTTCAGCCATTGACTTCAGACCCGAGCGTTTCTCGGACAACCCGCTGCAGGCGGAGGATGCGCGAGTGGATGTAATCATAGTATTCTTCCACGCGCATCTTGATGATGGATTTATGATAGAAATCGTGGAGGGCTTTAAGAAACTTGTTCCCTTCGAAGTGCTTCTGATAGTCGAGCTGGGCCTTGCCGCTGACGCTCACCTGGACGCGTCCGTGCTGCATCTTGCGTTTCTCGCCGTTGTGGACGACTTCGACGTCCTTCATGTCGCTGATGCGGATTTCGACGTTCATGAAGTACTTGACGTAGTCGTTGAGCTTCCGGTCGGTTTCCATCTTGATTTCGATGTCTGCTCCTTCGCCGCCGACTTTGTGCTTGTAGGAGGGCTCTTGGACGTCGTCGAACCCTTCGCCTTGGAGAAAGCTCCTGATGGCGTCGAGCAGTGCGCGCTGGTTGAATGGGCCGTAGAATCGCGTCATCGCAGGGGCGACAGTGATGTCGGTCGGCATTAGGTCTGGTCCCGTTTCTGGTAGTACTCGCCGAGCTCGCGCTCGGGGAGGTAGGCCTCGAGCTTGAGGTAGGTCTTGACGGCTTCCTGGAGGCGCTGGATTTCGTACGCGAGCTGTTTCTTGTGCTGCTTGACTTTCTTCTTGAGGAAGACCTTGAAGATGAAGTCCTCGAAGTGCTTGGCGAGCCAGTGTTCCTTGATTTTCTTCTTGGGGTCGAGGGTGACCCAGGCGATGGCTTCAATCTCCAATTCGCCCTTGTCCGCCTTGTACTTCTTGCCGCCGCTCACGACCTCGACTTCTTTCTGTCCGAGGATGTGGAAATTGATGTCCAAGTCGTACTGGAAGAGCTCCTTGTACGGGCCGATGTCGGACTTGGTGAGCCGCCAGCGCAGCCAGATTTCCGCGCCAAAGGGCCGTTCGACTTGCTCGAAGAGGATTTCCTTGAAGTCCTCGTCCTTTTCGGAGCAGTACTTGTTGTCCAGCAGCCATTCGTGCAGCAGCTTGTAGAAGTAGCTCCAGGAGTAGACGTCCTTATAGACAATCGTGAATTTCGCGTCCGGGTCGGGCATACCGCGGGGCAAAATGCGTTCGACCATGGTTTGGTTCGGGGGAGGGGTGATTTATAAGCATTGTTATAGATTGGCTGCCAAAACCGCCGCCCAGAGCATCCCTTCATCAGCAAAGTAGGCCCAGCTGCGGTAGGGCTGCTTGCCATCGGGCGTGAAGACCTCGTAGAGCGTTCTGTCCCGTTCGACGACCTTGCCCAGCACCTTTGCGACGTCACGTGCGAAGGAGCGGTTGAATTTGGCGATGGTTGCAATGGTGAGCATGCCCAAGTTCGACCAAATGCAGTCATGCTCCCAGTTCGGGACAAAGAGTTCGGGCAATCGCATTCTTTTGTGGCTCTCACTTGCGGTGTACTTCATCGGGAAAGGGCAAGCGAGAATGGCGAGACGCGGATGCACGCGTGCAAAGAGTTTCTTGTCAACGACGCCGGTCCAGAAGGGCAACAGATTCGCATCCGCAGTGAAGTGGTTGCGCTGCAGGTCGTCGCGGAAGTACTCGCCGTTCCAGAATGTTTTGAGGAACCGTTTCCTGTCCATCGCAGGAGCGTTCCGCACGTGTAATGCGTGCGCGAGATTTGCCATGAAGAGCATCATGACGTTATCGTAGCAGGAAGAGTGCCGAATTGCGTAGTCGCGCATGCCTGAGAGCTGCACGTCCTCGCGCACCAAGCCGCGTTCCACGAGCGTGGACATCCGCTTGAGTTCCGCTTCAAGGAAGGGTTTGTAGTTCTTGACAAGAGCCGTCGCCTTCGCTTGTTTCAGCGAATGGAGTAACAACGCGACGGAGTCAGGCGATGGGAGCGCGGGAAACGAGACCGGTCTGCCGCGCGGCGTGATGGTCGTCTCAATCCGGCCGTGTTTTGCGAACTTCTCGAGCGCGTACGCGAGCGTTTGCAGGACTTCCTTGCGGTAGCCGAGCGCCAGCAGCGCGTCAACGCTGAACCCGAAGTCGCGCGTCCAGAACTCGCGGTAGTTGCCCAGACTGTTCTCGAAGTAGCGTCCGTTCCAGCACGCCTTGACAATCTGTTGGCAGATGGCCTTCGCGCTTCCTGAAAACCGCTTGGTGCCCACCATCTTGCGCCGCAGGCTCGAGAAGACGTACCGGATGCCCTGTCCGAGAAGGATGAAGGAATCCATATGCACCGGGAGGGAATCGAACCCCCACCATCAGCTTGGAAGGCTGAGGTCATACCACTAGACCACCGGTGCCTGGGTTCATTTGCCCCTCAGGTGATTTATAA
>DATILO010000069.1:0-3737 GCA_035476335.1 Binatia bacterium
CTTCCTTGCGTGCTTCAACGGAAGCACGAACGTCGGCGAGGACCGTGTTGCCGGCAACGGTTGCTTCTGCGACCTGCAGGCCCGCAAGCGCATGAGCTTGTTCATCGAGTCTATCTTCAATGTCTGCGAGAACGACGGCAGCGGTGTCTGCGTCATCGAACTTCTCGAGCTGTGCCTTGACGCGGCTGGCGGCGACGTCGTATGCGGCAAGCGCGTCAGCGGCGTCCTCGGTTTCGTTGGCGTCTTGCGCCGCTTGTGCTTCGGCGATGCGCTCTGCGGCAATGTCGAGCCCGATGCGGATGCGTTCGGCACGGTCAAAGGTAAGAATCATCTTGATGTTTTCTAGGGCGCGGTCAAGCCCCCAGAACCAGGAGCTCGGGCCCACGCCGGGGTCGACGTTCTCGTGCGCGGCCACGCTTGTGGCGAGCAGCAGGACGAGTGTGATGCCGATTGCGAAACGCATGAGTGGGGAAGACGAGGCACGCTATATAAAAGTTACGTGAAAATAAAAAGTAAAAAGAGAAATATCACTACGGGTGACAGTCAGTAACTACGCTTCCTTGTGCACTAATTCCCATGCAACTATATTCCTCGCCAGGATGGAGCTCATACTCAACATTAAATCGTACCGTCTCTCCAGAAGCAATTCCCTTCTCCTCAGTCACGAGATGCTCGGGTCCCCGCGCAGCCGTTCGGCAATCCATTGAGACGCTATATGCTGCGACTTGACTGCCAGTATTAAGTACATCAACGAGGACGTGGCCGTTTCCCCCGAATACACTGTAGCCTGTGTCTCCACTCACCGCAATCTTGCTGGGCGCTGGCACTTGCTTACAGACAGGATCGGTCACGTTGCCTGTTGTGCTGCAACCTGCCAATAAAATCATGGCGGCGAAAGCCGACACGAAGAAAACGGTTGTCATATTTGGTTTGTTTGTAGTCATCGCTGTTGTGCACCTCACACTAATGGATTTTTAGGTAGAAGTCTTCACCCCACCTGCGTGAATCGCTCAATCGTCCTTTTATAATGGTTATGAATAAGAAGTTTTTGTTGAGCTTAATGCCGACGAAGTTTTAAAAAGAATCACGAACAAACAACGAATATGTCTTCAAAAAAAGGCTTCCGCATCCTCGACAACCTCGTGATGGCAGATACTGCATTCGAGGCAACCGGAAAGGACTTGAACGAGCTTTTCGAGCACGCCGGGTTGGCTGTCGAGAGCATCATGGCCGAGAGCGTCAAGAAGGTCATCACCAAGGATGTCTCGCTCGAGAAGGACACGGTTGAGAACCTGCTCTATGCGTTCCTGAGCGAGCTCGTGTACTTGAAGGACGCCGAACAGCTCCTGTTCAGCGACATCAAGGCAAGCGCGTCAAAGAACAGCGGATGGGCGCTCCACGCGCACCTGCGCGGCGAAACGATTCACCCGAAGATGAAGCTCGGCACGGATGTCAAGGCCATCACGCTCCACCAGTACGAGGTCAAGAAAGGAAAAGACGGCTGGAAAGCCACCGTCGTGGTTGACGTATGAATCCTGAACTGCTCAAGAAATTCGAAAAGGTTTCCGACGTTGTCTGGGAACTGCCGAAAACGTTCAAGCACGGCATGCGGGTTCCGGCGCGCATCTACGGCAACGCGTCCATCATGAAGGACATGGATGACACGGTCGTGGAACAAATCACGAACGTTGCTTGCTTGCCCGGCATCCAGAAGCACGCGTTGTGCATGGCCGACGGGCATTCCGGATACGGATTCCCGATTGGCGGCGTTGCCGCGTTTGACCCGGAAGACGGCATCATTTCGCCCGGCGGCATCGGGTTTGACATCAATTGCGGGATGCGCTTGGTGAAAACGAACCTGACCGTTGACCAGGTGCGCCCGAAAATCAAGACGCTTGTGGACATGCTTTTCAAGATGGTCCCGTCAGGAGTGGGCGCGCAGGGCTTTGTCAAGCTCACGAACAAGCAAATGAAGGACGTGATGGTCTCGGGAGCGCGCTGGTGCGTCGAGAACGGGTACGGCACTCAAGAAGATTTGGAGCGCACGGAAGAAAACGGCATGCTCAAGCACGCAGACCCGTCCAAAGTCACCCAGAAGGCATTGGGCAGGGGCATCAACCAGCTCGGCACGCTTGGCTCGGGCAATCACTATCTTGAAATCCAAACGATTCGGAATGGCGAGATTTTCGACGAGAAAATCGCGAAGAAGTTCGGCCTCGAGGAGGGACAAGTGTGCGTGATGGTGCACTGCGGCTCGCGCGGCTTCGGTCACCAGGTCGGCACGGACTACCTCACCACGTTCACGCCTGCGATGAAGCAGTACGGCATCACGGTCAAGGACGCGGAACTCGCGTGCGCACCCTTCCGCTCAAAGGAAGGCCAGGACTACTTCAAGGCGATGGCGTGTGCCGCGAATCTGGCATTTGCGAACCGGCAAGTCATCCTGCATCAGGTGCGCGAGGCGTTCAGGCACGTCTTCAAGGACGCGGAACTCGAACAAGTCTACGATGTCGCGCACAATGTTGCCAAGCTCGAAACGTATGCCGGCAAGGAATTGCTCGTGCACCGCAAGGGAGCCACGCGCTGTTTTGGTCCGGGCAACAAGGCGTTGCCGAAAATCTATCGCGACACCGGGCAGCCCGTGATTGTAGGTGGCTCGATGGAAACCGGAAGCTACTTGCTCGTGGGAACGAAGAAAGCCGAGCAGGAGACGTTCGGCAGCACGATGCACGGCGCCGGACGCACCATGAGCCGCACCAAGGCCAAGCATCAGGTTCAGGGCGAGCAGTTGCTCAAGGACATGGAACGGCGCGGGATTTACGTGCGTACCTCATCCTTTTCCGGCGTTGCGGAAGAAGCAGGATTTGCGTACAAGGACGTCTCGGAAGTCGCGGCAACGATGGAACAGGCAGGCATTTCAAAGCCCGTGGTGGCTCTTCGACCGTTAGGGAACGTGAAGTAAGCTTTTTATAGCATCATCCGTACCGAGAGGTGAAAGGAGGGGTTATGGCATTCACAAAAATCTGTTCAACAAGCGATGTCCCGCTCGGGAGCATCCGTCAGTTCGAGGCAAACGGAAAGGTCATTGCCATCGCGAACGTGGACGGCAAGTTCTACGCCATCAACGGCGAGTGCACGCACATGGGCGGTCCTCTCGGTGAGGGCGAGCTTGAGGGAACGACCGTGACGTGCCCGTGGCACATGGGACAGTTTGACGTCACGAATGGCAAGGTCCTTGCGGCTCCTCCGGCGCGTGACGTGGCGTGCTTCAAGGTCAAGGTCGAAGGGGGCCACGTTCTGGTCGACGCATGAAGGACTGCATCGTCATCGGCGCCGGACCTGCTGCGATGGCCGCAAGTATTTTCATGGCGCGCGCAGGGCTTTCGGTGGTGATGATTGGCGACGTGAAGAAGTCTCAGTTGATGAAGGGGCAGGAAATCGGGAATTTTCTCGGCGTTGACGGCATTTCCGGACCTGACTTGCTCGAAAAGGGGCTTGCGCAGGTGAAGAAGTACGGCGCCGAACATCTTGTTGCGGAAATCATTCACGCCGAATCCAAGGAGAGCGGATTTTCTATCAAGCTCGCGAATGCGAAACAGCTCGATGCCAAGACCATCATCATTGCCACGGGACTGACGCCCGTGCATTCCGGCGCAAAGAACGAGGACAGACTTCTCGGACGCGGCATCCACACGTGCGTTGCGTGCGACGGACCATTCTACAAGAACAAAAACGTC
>DATILO010000070.1:0-8989 GCA_035476335.1 Binatia bacterium
GTCCACGATTTTGCCGTCGTGGATGGCCATCGTCGCCGCGAGCTCTTCGAACCAGTGGTTGCCGATGCGTTCGCAGCCGAGGTGGTCGATCAGGAATCCGGTGGCGATGGTGCCGACGAGCCCGAAGCCGGGGAATCCCTCGATGACGGTCACCCCTTTTGGCTTCTGCGTGAGTTCCACGCAGTCGTGGCGGGCATCGTGGCTTAAATAGCTTTTGATGTAGTCACTACATAGTAACAATAAAATAGAAAGGTTTATATACCTCCTGCGTCCCTGCTATGCCTATGGAAAAGTCCGATTATCCGAACTATAAAGGGGTTCCTGCCGAGCTCGCGAAGATGAAGAGCTACGCCATTCGTCACGACCTCGTCACCGAATCCGAAGCCAAGCACGGCCCGGTTTCCCACGTTCTCAACAAACTCAACGAGCACCTCCGCAGTTCCGAATCCGACCTGAAAGGCATCGAAGGCAAGGTCAAGGATGTCGAGAAGAAGCTTGCCGCAGTAAGCAAGAACAAGGATGCGCTCGACAAGAAGTACCAAACGCTCGAAACCGAGCACGCAACGCTGAAAATCGAATATGACCACGCGAGCAAGCAGCTCGATGCTACGGAAGAAGAACGCGTCCAGTTCCGTGCCAAGCGCGACGAACTCTGGAACTCCATCCGCGACCTCGCACGCCGGATTGGCTACGCGCTTAAGGAAGACATCACCAGTTATTCTGCTGAACAACTCACCAGTGAGCTGAAAGGGCTCTACCACAAGGTCGGCGACGAGCACAAGGCCGTCCAGGACCAGCCGCGCGTTCCCGAATTGCAGCAACACATCGATGCTGCCAAGCAGGAAAGCGACGGTTTGCGCCAGGAGCAAAAGACGCTCATGGCCCACAACACGAATCTCGAAGACACGCTCGGTACGTTGGTGGGCTCGTTGCGCCATCTGGGATTCGACGGCGTCGTCGACCACTACACCTCCGATCAGCTCGCGGCAGTCCGCGAGTTCTGCAAGGAAGTTGAAAAGAAGTACGAAAGCCCCGACCGCGAACAGCGCATCACCGGCGAAATCCGGGACGTGCTCACGCAGATTGGCTGGACCGATGTCGCTCCCGGCATCAAAACCTACGAAACGCTCACGCATATCTTCGGCAGTCTTGCCAAGGCCTACCGGGAAGCGGAAAAACGCCCGGTGGAACACAACAAGCAGATTGCAGCTGATTTCGAGAGCGCGCGAAGAATGGCGGTGAACGAAATCACCGACCTCCGCACCCAATTGCAGGCGACGGAAAAGAATCTCGCAGATCACCGTGAACTCTACAGCGCAAAGGTCCTTGACTATCACAACGCAATGAACGCGCTCTACGACGAGCGCCAGACGTCCCAGAGACTCGCGGATGACCGCATGCACCTGAAACGCGAGCTGGACAGCATCCAGAGCAACCCGTGGCGCGAAGCCGTCGAAAAGGCCTATGTGCGCAACGTCGCGGGCACCCAGACTCCTGACCAGGCCAAGCACTTGGCGCACCAGGCAATGTATGCGGCTTCGCAGAAGGGGCTTGACGCCAAGGACCTCACGACGCTCGTGAACGCCTGGGCGGACGACTTCAAGGGTCCTGGATTCCTCAACGGCATCCACGACGCGGTCATGCTCACGGTCAACTCCTATTCACCGAAGCCGCGGAAGTCCCTCTTGTTCATCAAGCAGTCTCCGCTGAAGCACATTCTCAAATCCATCAAGAAACAGCCGAAGCACCTGTCGCACCACGATGCGGCTTTGAAGATTACCGTCGCCTGAGTTCCAGGCGGTACTTGAGCAGGAGTCGGTGGGCGTTTCCGCGCTGCCCATACCAGGCGTGCAGGTCCCGCAGCCATCGTGCGTGTTCTGCTTCTTCCACGGTGTGGAAGTTTGATTCGGAGGGTGATGCCCAGTGATTGGTCTGGGTGATGGTCGTTTCCGTGTCGTCAATCAATGCTTCAAGGATGCGCGGGGCGATGAACTTCGCAAGCCGGCGCTTCTCTGCCTTGAGCGCGAGCAAGTCCCCGGCGAGCGCCCCGAGTTCTGCGCGAATCGTGCGCTCGTGCGCGAGCAGCCGCGGCCACGTGATGTCATGAATGTCAACCATTAATCTGCCGAGGGAGCGTTCTGCGCTGTCGAGGAGTTTGAGCAGCGCGTTCTTGTCGCGCAGGGTGAGGTAGTCGCGCATGCTGTCCGGACTTGCAGCAGTGGGCGCGCGTCGGGCGGGCGCAGGTCCGACAATCGTGGGATGATGGACTGCGGGCGCCGTGGGTGCTGCTCCGTGAGGAGTGGGTGCGGGCTCGTCAGGAGCTGGCGCTGCCTCGCTTGCAGGGGTGCTTTCGCCAAACGACGTCACGAGCTTGAAGATGTAATAAATGATGAAGCCGATGGCGACGAGCGACAGCATTCCCTGGGCGGTATCGATATACTCGATGCCCACCTGTGAGCCGATGCCCGCGATGTAGGCCACGAGCGCGATGACCCAGAGGACGAGTGCGATGATGTAGTGGTGCGGCTTCGCTTCTTCGGGAGTGTCATCGTCCTTCGTGGGGTGCGTCAACTTGTACGTGAGGTAGATGAGCCCGACAATCGGGGCGATATAGAAGATGAGCCCCGTGAACCCAAGCGCGCCGAAGAGCGCCTTCATGAATGCGTCGCTCAGCGGAGCGACCATCGCAATCGCGATGGCGAGCGAGAGCACGATGTTGGCTCCCTTCGTGAGCACGGCTTTGTCGTCCTTCTTCCAAACGCTCTTGAAGACGGCATAGAGAATCGTGAACGAGATGATGACGAGAATGAGCTTCATCCAGATTTCGGGGCGGAACTTGAACGCGTCGAAGATGCCCTTGAACAAGCCCTCGAAGATGTTGCCGATTTTTGCCAGTCCGGGCGTAACGTTCTGCGCCTGGACGCTGCCCGCTGCCGCGCTTGCGACAATGGCGAGGAGGAATGGGCGTAGCTGCATAAGTCACCTTTTGGCTGATGGGCAGGATACTCTTTATTTAAAGCTATTTCCCGAGCTGCTTGTCGCGCGCCTTCTTCTGGACTTCGGCTGCCTTGAGCGTGGCTTCGAACGTCTTGAGACTCCTGTTCACGGTGTTGAGGAGTTCTCCCTGGATGCGGGCTTCCATGTCCGCCCACGTGCGCAAGTCCTGGTTGATGGCGCGCGCGACGCTGCCTTGGTAATCGTTCATTTGCTGGATGGCCGCAAACTCGGCCTTGACGCCGTTGAACCATTCAGTGAGCCACGCAAGGCGGTTCCTGAGGCGTTCGACGAATGCCACATCCGCGCGCCCGGTGCGGAGCTTGATGGCTTCGTCAGACGCCTTCTTGGTAAACGTGCCGATGTCTCCCTGGCGCTTCTGGAGCCGTGCCACGAGCTTTTCGAGCCGGTCGCGTGATTGCGCGTAGAAGTCCAGGTGTTTCTTGAGCCGGTCCTTGACCGGGTTGAGCGCCTCGGCCTGCTGGAGGATGCCGGTGACCTGCTTTTCGAGGTTGGCGAACTGCTGCAGCAATCCCGCGTCATTGAGCGCAGCGACGCGCGCCTGGAGTTTCCGCAAGTCCGTGAGGCCTTGGATGTCTTTTTGCAGCTCTTCCAGGTCCTTGAGGTCGCGCTTGACTTTGTTCTCGAGATTGCGTATTTTCGTGATTTGGCCCTTCAGCGTCGGGATGAGGTTGAGGAAGTTGTTGATGTCATTGATGCCCTTGGTGACCGAGTCGGAGAGCGCCTGGATGTGGGCGCGCTCTTCTTCCTCCTTGCGCTGCTTTTCGGCTTCCGCGGCTGCCGCCTTCTGCGCGGCTTCCTGGGCTTCCTTGAGCTTGCGTTCCTTTTCCGCTGCGTCGGTGAGCTCCTGCTGGGCCTTCCGCGCTTCGTCGAGTTTCTGCTGCGCTTCTGCCTTGGCAGCGTTCGCTTTTTCCGTCAAATCTGCGAGTTCCTTGCGGATGCGTTCGGCTTCTGCCGCCTGCTGGGCCGCGTTGTGGCTGCCCTGGTCGGCCGCGTTTTGCGCAGGACGCGTGACGTCGCTGATTTCCTGGCTGGCGCGCGTGGCGTCCTCGTCGTCGTGGATGGTTTCTTCCACGTCGCGCTGGGTCTTGGTGATGTCTTCCTCGACGTCCTTTTCGCGCCGGTCGATGCTCACGCCGGTGACGAGCCGGATGACCGAGGAAATGATGTAGTAGATTGCGACGAGCATCGCGATGCCGGTTGCGGTGTCGACGCCCGGGAGCTGGGAGTTGATGCCGATGCCGCCGAGGTAGGTGGTGATGGCGAGCACCCAGATGACGATGACGAGCACGCGGTTGTGGAGCCCGTGCTGCTTGCTGAGCTTG
This sequence comes from Binatia bacterium, assembly GCA_035476335.1. Taxonomy (GTDB): domain Archaea; phylum Nanobdellota; class Nanobdellia; order Woesearchaeales; family ARS49; genus DSQK01. The sequence continues at coordinate 4,341 of DATILO010000070.1, forward strand.
TGCGACGCGTAGATGAGGAGCAGGACGGGAATGATGTAGAACACGACGCCGAACGCTCCCAATGCGGCGAACCAGTTGCGCAGGAATTCGTCAGGTATCGGAACAACCACGGCAATCGCGAGCACGATGGACAGCACCGTGCGCGAGCCCTTGTGTTCCTTGAACGTGCCGAACCTGCCCAGCCCCACGTAGATGAGGATGAGCGAGACGATGGTGAGAATGACCTTGAGCCAGACCGTGGGGTTCGATGAAATGCCGCGGAACATGCCTCCGAAGACGTCTCCGAGCAGGGTTCCGACGCTGGAGAGGCCTGCGATGCCCGGTGCGGCGGCCAGAACGGTCGTTGCCGCAGCCGCGAAGGCGATGGGAAGAATGATGGACCTTGTGAGCCGCATGAGTCACCTGTTTCCCCAGCCAATCGCCGGTGCGTATTTAAACCTTTGCAGCGCAAACATTTAAATAGGAAAGGGGCAGAAGGCAATCCAGTCAAAAGAGGCAGCATGGCAACCGAACCGCTCATTATCGTTCCCGCGCTCGTGGCAGGCGCTCTTATAGGATTGTATGAGATGATTCTCGTTCATCGTGACGTGTCGGTGCCGCAGCACCGTTTCGGTCACGGCGTGCACGCATTCATCTTTGCCATTGCCGGAACCTTCATTTCCTTCAACGTGCCTTTTGCGCTGAGCCTGATTCCCGCCATCGGAAAGATTCCGCTGCTCGGCACGACCATCGGAGTCCGCATCCTCATCGCGCTCATCATGACCATCAAGGTGCACGGCGTTTCTGCCGCGCTGCGGTCTTCGGGAATGATGACTGCGGGCATGGGCGAGACCTGGACGCACAGTCTGATTATTGGAATTCTGACGGGCTTCGTGCCGTACTTGTACCCGTTCGTCGCTCCGGTGTTGCCGAAGTGGATGAAGTAAGCCGTTGAATGCGTTGGTTGTCTTTGCCGTTTGGTAGAACGTCGTTGAGTTCCTTGCTCTTCTTCCCCCGGCAGTTTTGACGTTTCGTTGCTTTCGACTGAATAAACGACGACTCAAATCTGCTTGGGAACGGCACTCACCAGCACTCGTACGACGCGGAACATGGAGAAGCCAGCGACGAATGCAATCACGCTTTCGCAAACGTTCCTTCTTTTGCTCCGAGAACATTGAATGCGTGTTTCATCTCGCTCGTTGCTATCTTCACCGATTGCGTACGCACTCCAATATTGAACGCGCTCTCGACATTATCATAGACGCCAACATCAACCAGAATCTGCATCGTTTCCTTGTGCCCGAATGGCGGCACGGCTCCGAGCTCGCAACCGGTCTTCTCCATCACTTCGTCAGGGGTCGCCATCCTGATTTTGCCTTTCGGCCAGCCCAACGTCTCAGCTGCTTTCTTCAAATCGACTTTCTTGTCCGCGGGCACGTCGATGACTGCCCATCCTGCGCCATCGGTCGCGACAATCGCCTTGATGCCTTGCTTCAATGCAAAGCCGCGCGTCTTCGCCGCGTCCTCGCTCGTGATGACGGCTTCGTGCTCCAGATACGTCGGGTGCAGATGGTGTTCTGCAAAGAACTGCTTGATTCTTGCAACTTCGTCCAAGCCCATGACGGGACGGCGCGACCGCCTCTATATAGTTTTATCCCAGCAAGAAGAAGAGAATGACGGGCACGAGCAAGCATCCCATCGCGTGGCTCTTCCCGGTCTGCGTCAATTGCGGAATCAAGCCGACGCTCGTGCTGATGATGAGGATGAGCAATCCCCTCCATCCCGAAAACACCGCCACGAGCGTGATGACGAGCGCGAGCACGCCTGCCGAGACCATCCTATAATTGACGCGGCCGAGAATCCTGGAAAACACGCGCGCAAGGGAGAGCGTCAGCAGCGTCGCGAGCCCTCCCACGGTGAGCGCGACCGCGAGGTAGAGCAGCAGCTCCCTCAAGGTCACGGTGTGCACGAGTTCCAACGCCACGACCATCGCGCCGTTGCGCGCCTTTTGGAGCGAGTACATCGTGACCAGTGAGACGAGGAAGTTCACGGTATTGATGCCGCCCGCGAGCACGAGATAGCCCAGGTTGCCGAGTCCGGGAAAGACGAAGCCGACCATGGTGGCGGCCTGCGACGGCCCAAGCCCGGGAAGCAGCGAAATGGTCGCGCCGGCGAGCGTTCCGGCTCCCAATGCCTGCGCTTCCGCTCCAGGAGGCGGGTGCAATTGGTCCGTGACGCGCTGTTTCGGAAATTCTGTCTTCTCGAAAAAGCTGAGGAGCAGTGAGCTGACGCCGAACAGTCCCGAAAGCATGGGCAGCAACGGCTCAGCGAGGTTCATGTTGAGCACGATGACGCCGAGCGTTCCCGCCGCGAGAAACGTGACGGCGCTCCAGAACTTTTTGTCCAGGTCGCGCTCGCGAAGCACGAGCCAAATGACGATGCCGAGGAGAATCCAGCCAATCCAGTCCTTGAGCAGCGCGAATGCGCGCGGGAACACCCAGGCAAACACGGGCGTGAGCAGAATGCCGAGGATGAGGCAGAGCAAGCTTCCTTCCGTCAGCAGCCGCACGGCCTCGTGGCCTTTGCCTTCGCGCACGAGCCGGTGCGCCGGAAGCGTGGCTTCCTCGCTCGCGCCCAGGAACGTGGAGGGAATGCCGTCGAGGAAGGTGTGCGTGATGGCCATGGCGAGGATGAAGGTGACGAGGAGCGTGGGAGGAACGTACGACAAAAGCACCGGGGACGCAGCCAGGAGCAGGGCGGAAACCAGGTTGACGTGCACGCCCGGCGTGAGCCCGGTGATGATGCCGGATGCCGTGCCAACGAGCAGTGCAAGGATGATTGCGAGCATCAGCCGACCCGCACTTCATCCGCGATGAGCGTCCCATTGTCGAGGTGCCCTTTCGCGCGGACGTGCTTGCCTTCCGGAATCGGGACGTTGTCGAAGATGAGCACCTGCTGCGGCATGAGCACCGTGAGCCGTGTGACTTTCTCGCTTGCGTGGCTCGCGAGCACGGTGCCCTGCACGGTGTCGCGCGCGTCGGTGTTCTGTGGCGGAAGGATTTCCGAAATAATGTAGAGCGCGGGCAGTCCGAGCAGGACGCACCCGAGTGCGATTTTGAGGAGCGTGGTTTCGTGCATGACCGTAGAGCTGTCTTTTGGCGTTCAAATGCTTTCTTCAAGAAATTCCGGAAGGTTTCCGGCCTGAACCGGAAGGTTTCCGGAAGAAACACGGGAACGCATTTCAAAAACGCGTGCACTACTCGTGCAATGCGTATGGAGTATAGCCGGCACGCGCGGGAGCAAATGGAGGAACGAGGGATAACCTCGCAAGATGTGCTTGATGCGCTCCACTTTCCCGACGCGACGGTCAAACGCTACGGACAGTATTTCGCGCGAAGAAATCTCGACCGCGGCGTGCTCTGCGTCGCGTATGAACGGGGAGCAAGTTATATAAAGATTATAACCGTATGGTGGCTCTGATGGAAATCACGTATGACCGCGCCGCGGATGCATTGTACATCCGTCTCAAAAAAGGTAAGTTTGCAAAGAACGCGACGCTCGACCTCCAGACGATTTTCGACCTTGACGCCAAGGGAAATCTGCTCGGAATTGAACTGTTGAATGCAAGCAAGCGCGTCGCGCGCAACCCGCTGAAAGACGTGCGTCTCAAGGACATCACGCATCGCGGTATTGAAATGTAAGTCGGCGATACGTTCCTAAACCCGCAATCCATATAAACCTCCGCCAAGGTCGCGAGTTTATGGCAAAAAGGGTGCAGTCGCCTTCCAGCATCAACCTCTTCAAGACGTGTCCGCGCAAGTATTATTATGTCTACGTCAAGGGTTTCGAGCTCCTGCCGAGCATCCATACGGCTCGCGGGCACGTCGCGCACTCGGTTCTCGAGCACTTCTTTGACATCGATACGCAGGGCATCACGAAGGAGAACTGTCGCGAACGCCTGCAAGGCGAGATTCCTGGCTTGCTCGTGAAGTACTGGCAGGAAGCCAAGGCAGAACTTGACGCGCTGAACCTTTCTCCCCCGCAACTGCAGTTCTATTTCGAGGAAACGCTCGTGATGCTCTTCAACTGGCTCAACCATTTTGTCGAGCGCATCCAGAAGCACGCAGGGGATTTCGCAACGGCATTCAAGGCGCTTACGCCCGTGCGCGAGAAGGAGTACGTTTCGCAATATTATTCCGTGCACGGCTTCATTGACGCGATTGAGCACGCCGAGGACGGCGTGGTCGTGATGGACTACAAGACGTCCAAGAATCCGGTCATTACCCCGGAATACCGTTTGCAGCTCGCCATCTATTCTTTATTGTATCAGGAAACGCACGGCGCGCCGCCGAAGAAGGTCGGCGTTTATTTCCTCAAGGACAAAGCGCACTTTCTCAACGTCGACCAGGACCTGCTTGATTTGGCGAAGAAGGAAATCGAGCTCGTCCACCAGGGCACGACGACCGAGAACGTCGTCGATTACGAGAAGACGACGGACAAGGGCGCGTGCCGGTGGTGTGAGTTCCACGAGCTCTGCTGGGGAACGAAGAACAGCAAGTCGCAGTTCCTGGGAATGCCCGGGATGAGGAAGAATAGGTAGTCGTTGCCGTACATCTCCGCGTCTTGAGTGTTGGTGAGTGCCGTTCCCAGGCAGGTTTGAGTCGTCGTTT
>DATILO010000071.1:0-6603 GCA_035476335.1 Binatia bacterium
AACTCGGGACAAGCCCTGCATAATTCATATTAAAAAGGGTCGGCACTAAGAGCGCATGATGGAGGTGAGGCGAACAAAACGGGAGGACGCGTTGGTTGCTCCCGTTCACGACTCCGAGTGGGAGGATGTATTCCGTCAGGAGTACCCTCCCATTCCGGAGGATTTGTTTGACCCGCACTCCCGGGGAGAGTAAGTTCCCCTTTCCACTCACAACCTCTCTTTTGGGCTCTTTCTTTTTATTTTTGATTAACAACAACAGCTTGCGACTGCGCTCTGCTCCGTGTCCGTTCTGTGAAGAAGTCTGCGAAGAGCACCGCGGGTCGTCAGGTTCACGACAACAACCTATTTAAGCTCCGTTCCGTTTGCGGCAGTGCATGCTCATGCGCCTCCTCAGCGGAATCGTGCTGCTTACCGTGCTTGCGGGCGCAGGATATTACTTCTTCAGGGATGCCGGGATTGATTTGCAGCATTTCACGCTCACCGGCATCACCAGCATAGGAGCGCAAGGGTTCACCATCAACGGCGAGCTTGCGGTGACGAGCACGCTCAAGGTTCCCGTTCCCGTGCAGAGCGTCGCGTATGAAGTGACCTTGGAGCGTACGGGCGAAACGATTTCCTCAGGAACCCTGCCGCCCTTTGTCTTGCAGCCGGGAGAAAACAAGCTCGCGTTCGAGCACCGCGTCTACTGGGTACCTACTGCAGCATTGGCTACCCAGCTCGCGACGGACAACCACGTGAACGCCGTCGTTGCAGGAACCGTGCATATCGACATTCCCGGCGTGGACTCGTACGCGATTCCGTTCAAGGACACCGTTGACATCAAGCAGTACGTGACGCAGTTTGTTCCTGCTCAAGTTCCGGTGCAGACGCCGACGACAGGCGTTACTGAACCGGTTACTCAGAAAGACGACGGCATTCTGCCGGTCCCGGGATTGGCGTAACGTTTGGAGCTGTTCGTGCCGGAAACTTTCCGGTTTTTTCTGCGCAACGCATGTAAAGACTTCTTGCCGTTATTCTCACGGGCCGCCTCCCTGCCGGGGTCGCCTAATGGTATGGCGGCGGACTGATAATCCGCTTTCCGAAAGGAAGTTCGGGTTCAAGTCCCGGCCCCGGCGCTTTCATAATGTTTAAATAGTTCATTTACACTGAATCATTCACTTGAACCCGGACGTCTAAAAATAGCCATACCATAGGCGACCGAAATAGTTCTTTTTTATTTTTCATTTTCTCCACTATCTTTATAAACCATCTTTTTGCTTCTCGACGCTATGAAGCGCTTCTTCATCCACGCGAAGTCAGACGAGGACGTCACGCTCACGCCTGAGGCAGTCGCCGCTTTGAAGGGCAAGACGGTGGGCATCGTCACGTCCATCCAACTGCTCCACGCCATCAAGAAGGTCAAGGACCAGCTGCCGGGCTCGATTGTCGCGGGCCAAGTGCTGGGCTGCAACAGCTACAACGCGGAGAACATCAAGGACCAGGTTGACGCGTTCCTGTTTGTCGGTTCAGGAGAATTCCATCCCATCCAAGTTGCCACGCGCACCCAGAAGCCCACGTTTGTCTACAATCCTGCAACGAAGAAGTTCGGTCCCTTGAGCCAGAAGACGATTGAGGCCTATCTGAAGCGCAGGACGGGCAGCATCTTGAAATTCCTCAGCGCCAAGAACGTGGGCATCATCGTTTCAACGAAGGAAGGGCAGTACAATTTCAAGCGCGCCTTGGCGTTGAAGCAAAAATCGGACAAGCACTACTTCATTTTCGTCGCGGACACGCTGAACTTCGCGGAACTGGAAAACTTCCCGTTCATCGACTGTTGGGTCAACACGGCCTGTCCGAGAATTGCGGATGAAAAGCACGTCGTGAACATCAACGACCTCGTGGAAGATGGCGTTCTCAAACTCCCGAAAACCGAAAGCGGTTACGAAATCCCGATTTGGATGTCCAAGAAGGGCATGAAGAAGGAAGACAGTCCTATACGGTAAGGTCGATGCGCGTTCCCGGCTCAATGCCCTTTTTCTCCGCATAACCCGCACCCACTTCAATGACGTACTGTGCCGGCTGCTTGCTCGGATAGACCGGGCAGGAGTCACTCTTGCAGGGCGGAACGTTGGACTTCACTTCATCCACGGTGAGATTGGAGTCGACGAAAATCATGTCGAGAGGGAGCTTCGTGTTCTTCATCCAGAACGTGCGCGGGGCTTCGTCCTCGAAGATGAACAGCATGCCGTCGCTCGGCGCGAGCGTCTGGCGATACATCAGGCCCTTGGCGCGCTCTTCGGCGTCATCCGCCACTTCAACCACGGCAACGACATCGCCGTGCGAGGTGTGGAACGTGACGTGCGGAGACGTGCAGGCGGTGAGGAATAACAGAAGTGTCAGGAGTCCCAGGAACATGCGTGTCGTTGGCGTCGTTGCACGTCCCGGCATCTCCGTTCCCAGGCAGGTTTGTCGTTCGTGCGTTTTCGACTTCTGAGAAGACGCCTCAAAACTGCCTGAGACACGCAACGGTGCAGAAGACGCAGGATGCCAGTTCATGTCACAACACGGGGAACGCTTTCAACGCGCGGCGTCGTCAAAGCCACACCAATGCCTTTGCCCATCTCGAAGGAGGCGTCCTTGAGCACGCCCAGCACTTGCTGCACAAAACCCAGCGGCGCATGATATTCAACGAGTTCGACGGGCTCTCCCAGGTCGTCCTCGAGATACTTCACCACGTCGTGCTCGTTGCCAATCTGGTCAATCAAGCCATTGTCCAACGCTTCCGAGCCGAGGAACACCCAGCCGGTTGCCAATTTCCGAACCTTGTCTTCCGGCAACCCGCGGTTTTGCGCAACTGACTGGATGAAGTAATCGTGCATTTTCGCCAACTGCGCGCGGAACATCTTCTCTTCATCAGGACTGAGATGCTTGAACGGGCTTCCCGTGTCCTTGAACTCGCCTGCGGTGATGGAACGGTACGTCGCATTGTAGCGTTCGAGCGTGCCAGCGAACTCGATATAGCTTGCGAGCACGCCGATGCTTCCCACGAGACTCATCCGGCTCGCAAAGATGCGGTCCGTTGCTGATGCAACCCAGTAGGCTCCGGACGCGCCAATCTCGTGCACCAACGCCACCGAAGGTTTCTCCATGGTCGCGATGGCGCTCGCGATTTCCTCGCTCGCAACGGGAGTGCCTCCAGGAGAATCGATGTCGAAAATGACGGCCTTGATGCTCGGGTCGGCTTCCGCATCCGCAATCCAATCGGTAATCTGGCGGCTCGTGACGCTCGCTTCCGCGAACGTCCCGCTGTCCGCTTCCTGCACGATGACGCCCTTGACGGGAATGACTGCGACATTGCCGGACCCGGCCGGTCCTCCGGCGGCGGAAACAACGGCATAGAGCAGGAACGCGAAGAACAGCAACGAAAGAAGCCCGGAAATGATGCCGATGATGGTCAAAATCGTTTTGAGAACGCTCGGACTCTCTCCCCTTTTTGTCATTACCTTCTTTGGGCTTGGCTGATATAAAAAGCTTTGCGGGAATAGGAACTCTTATAAAGCCCGCTCCGGTCAAGGAAGGGGTGAGACGCGACGACAAGAGCCTGAACACCCGCGAAGCAGCGGAGGCGCAGCAACAGCAGCACGAGGAGGAAATCCGTCGTACGCCGATGCCGCGCCCGGGACAGGTGCTTGGCGTCTGCGAGCAGCGTCTCGGGGGAAGTCATTTGCGTGTCCGATGCCTCGACGGCAAGGTCCGCGTCTGCCGCATCCCGGGCAGATTGAAGCGTACCCTGTGGGTGCGCGAGAATGACATTCTGTTGATTGAGCCCTGGGAATTGGGTGGCGACGGGAAGGGCGACGTCGTGTTCAAGTACCGTCCGCACCAGGCGGATGTGCTCAGAAAGAAGGGGCTCTTGAAGGCCCTCGAGAACGCGAACGAGTTCTAGAATTCAGACACGCTTTTCATTCGTTTTGTTGTTACTCAAGAATAGAAATACTTATAAGACGTGGCTCATCCGTTCCTCCTGTTAGAGGGGGTATTCACTATGTTCAAACTCGGTTCGTTCGTCGTGCTTGCGGTGCTGAGTCTCATCGGCACGCTGTGGCTCGAGCAGGAGCTCGTGCGCTACGTCGCCTGGGAACTCGCCGGCATTCTCATCCTCGTGCTCGTCGCCGTCGTCATCGCGTTCGGCAGCTGGCTCCGCGCAAAGTGGACGTGGCCGCTCGCGGGACTGTTCTTTGCGGTGAGCGCGGCAAACGTCACGCTCATCTTCATCTCCATCAAGGAAGCGCTCATTCCTTACCTCATCTTGCTGGGACTGAACATCCTCGGCTTCCTCTTCGCGGCAGCCCAGATGGGCCACGGCACCGAGCGCGCGCTCGAGGAATATGCGAACGCGCAGCCGGTCGTGCTCGACAACATCATGCCTGAGTCGAAGATGACGCGCACGACAAGGGCGCATTCTCGCAAAGCACGGAAGACGACGAAGGCGAAGCGCAGAAAGAAGTAAGCGCCTGAGTTCCCCAGCCGTTTTGTAGCGTCGTATTCTCGCGCGTTGAGTTCCTTGCATTTCTGCCCATGCAGTTTGGTAGCGTCGTATTCTTAAAAGTCGACGCACGACAAACATCACCAAGGTGCAACGACATGAAAGCAACTACTGAGAAGGGCACTCACCAACACTCAGACGACGCGCGAATACCGACTATTTCTTCTCTTTCATCGACATCCAAATCAGTCCCAGCACGCCGAGCGTGAGCGCCGAATCCGCGACGTTGAATGCCGGCCAGAACGTGAAGTTGATGAAGTCGGTGACCGCTCCGAGCAGGATGCGGTCCACCAGATTCCCGACGGCTCCGCCGAGAATCAGCGCGGCGAAGATGGTCGTGTGATGCTTCTCCAGGATTTTGCGCAACGAGAGCACAATCACCACAATCGCGATGAGCGCAATGAGGATGAAGATGGCGTTCTGGCCTTGCAGGATTCCGAAACCCGCGCCGGTATTCTTGATGTGCGTCAATGAAAAGAACGGAAGGAGCGCAATCGAATTACCCACCGGCATGAACCGGATGACGAGCCATTTCGTGAATTGGTCAAGGAAGGCAATCGCGATGGCGATAATCCAGAAGAGCGAAACGCGTTTTACCATCTGATTCGTTCGGGCTCCGGCTTTTGAGCACTGCGTTCGATGCGGTCAAGCCGTTGGAGAATGTTGTCGAGCTGCGCTTTCAACACGTCGAGCTTTGCCGCAATCAATTCCAGGTCCTTCTCGCTCGTGTGGTTGGTCAATTGCGACATCTGCTGGAAGTTCGGGTCCTGGGCAGGTCCCAAAGGTTCCATCTGTTGCAGCGGAGGCAATGCGGGAGGTTCTTCCGGGTGGAAGGCTTCGTCGTGTTTCCAGAACTTGAATTTCTCGAGCATGCGCGGTCCTCTTTGAACGGAAGATACGCGCGCGTGAGATTATAAAGGTTGCGGGAGGCGTGCGGCGCACACGCGGTCGAAGATGTCCTGGTCCTGGAGACCGAGCCGGTGGCCGGTCTCGAAGACGTGGCCGATGTCGAATTCCTTGCCCGAGGGCTTCTTGAGCAGCTTGAGCACGTCAAAACTACTGACCTTGATGTGCGGTCCCTTGCTGTTGAGAATGTCCGCGACGTTTTCCTCGTAGAGTGTGTTCGTGGGTTGGAGCAGCAAGGCGTTGGGAAATGCGTAATTGCGTTTGGCGTGGATGCCGTACGGGTAGAAAAGCTTGCGGGTGCTGTCCAGGCGTTCGTCCACGAGCTTGTCCGTGGTGGTGCGTTCCCGGTCGAGACTGATGGGTTGCGTGCACACGTATTCGATGCCGTTCTTGTAATTCCACGTGAGCTCGAACTGTTGCTCGGGATGGTCCTGGAACAGCTTCGCCTGCGCGGAAAGGATGCCGTGGCGGGGCTGGCTGGTGAGAATGTTGAAGGAGACGTCCTTGAGGAACGGCTCGAGGGCAAGGTAGGGCTTCATCCGTCGAGAAAACGCATTTCCCCTATATAAGTCTTTCGGTATTTTTACCACTCAAAAGTGACTAAATAAGAACGGCGCAGACCTGGCCTTCCTGGCCGGGCCGGTTCGTGATGCGGGCCTTGCCCTTGTCCGTCTCGATGACGGTGCCCTTCGTGAGGATGTTTCGTCTCACAAAGTGGCGGTTTGCCGGGTTGCCCGTGACGATTTTGATGGTCGCCTTGACGTATTTCTTCGCCTTGGCGTCGTAGAGATTGACGATGTCCGTCTGCGTCTGGTGCACCTTGCGCTTGCCGCCCTTCATGCGCAAGTCCTCGAGCGTGCGGGCTCCGATTCTCGGGAGCGTCGGGTGATTGCCTCGCTCGTAGAGCTTCTTGCCGCGGTGCTCCTTCTTTCTGCCGCCGGAAGCCGTGCTGTCCTTGATTGCGCGTTGGATAACGACCATAGTCTAAAGCGCCTTTGCCCGATTTATAAAGCTTTCTGCCCTTTCTTCAGGGATTCGGTATAACGCTTGCCTGCCTCGAACATGTCACCTATGCGAATGAGCTTGTCCCTAATTGCGGAACTGACAAAATCGAAGTCATCTTTATGGTGAACAGCGATTCCCCAAATCTCCTTTTCAGAGCCCGCAAAGTA
>DATILO010000072.1:0-3419 GCA_035476335.1 Binatia bacterium
CACGGCGACGTCATTTTTTATGCGTGCAAAAGCATAGATGCAACATACTCCAAGCACGAGCCAGATGCTCAGGGGCACGAGGTGGAATGTGTGGATGGGCGATTTTGACGCCAAGGCAGGCAGGTCCTGGGATGCCAGAAATGCGCGGAGACCTACCACGCCTATCGCGGAACAAACAAGAAACACCAGCATTCCTTTATGCGTACGCAACAAGGTGCGCAACGTATGCCCTTGATGTGCTCGCATCCAACGGAAAAGTGCGATGCCGGAAGCGAGAACTGCAAGAAGGGCAACCAAGAGACTCAGGAGAGCATGACCGCTCAGAACACCCGTGATAATCTTCCGGGTATCCTCGGTGAGGATGATGCCGTAGAAAAAGAGGAAGAAGAGGACGACCGTGCTCAGAACGGCTGATTTGGGCCAGTTTCCGACGATGAGCCGCATGATGAGAAACACGATGAGGCCGACCGAGAGGAAGAGAACGGAAGGCAACAGGAGTTCTGAAGGGTAGACCTGGTAGAAATTATGGGCAAACAGGAAGAGCGGGATATAGAGTGACAATAACAGCGGATGAAGAAAGGCAAAGCGTCGTCGCGGAAGGAGCGTCATCAGCGCGGGAAGCGGGGGCTCAGCGCTCATGTTTTTTCCCCGCGTTTTTCATGAAATAGAGCGTCCGTTCGGAATGGATGATGGGTTCGGCTTGCGCGATGGTGAAAAATTCACCGAATGCGTGCTCGAAGCCTTCCTTGGTGTAGTGGGGAAAGATGTCCTCGCGCGAGGTGAGGAGCTTCTTGACTTGTGAGTCGGATTTCGGCACGAACTCAATGACGAGACTGCGCGCGATATGGGAGAAGTGTTCCGCGATTTTGCGGAGGGGAACGTTGTTGGAAATGGCCAGGTGGTGCACGAGCGCCAAGGCAAGTGCCAGATCTGCCGGGCCGCGTTCCGTGAGAGATTTGCGTTCCGCGTTTTCCCAGCCGATGCCGGGACTGGGATTGGTCACGTCAAAAATGAGCGGGAGCATCAGATGATTGCCGGTTTTGACGCGCTGCACATAGTTGCGCTCGACGCAGACCGGGTCGATGTCCATCGAGACGGTGAAACATCCTTCATCCGTGGCAGCAGTGCTGAATTTGCCGTCGTTGGCTCCGACATCCCACACCATCTTGGGCTTCTCGGCCTTGACGCATTTCCGGATAAACGCGAGCTTGAAATCAGCGGCTGCCTGCTCATAGTTGTTGTTGCTCTCATAGTACGTGTCCCACTCAGTGCCGTGCAGGTTGAGCTTGAGCCCGCGGATGGTCGATTCCAAACTGTCAATGAGCCCGAACAACGCCTGCTCGCTCATCGAATACGTTTTCGGCTTCACTGCTTTCCCGCCGTACTTCTGCTGGCTCTTCGCATGGAGCGAGATGTGGGAAAACACGCCGAACGAGAGCTTGGCCTTCATCGGCAGCAGTTTGTTCGCAAAATCGAGCGGGATACCGTCCAGGTTTTCCCTGAGCAGTGCGCTCAATCGCACGTCCGTGTATGCCTGGAGGAGCAACGGTGCGAGGAAGTGCTGGCAGAATTGCCGGTAACCGACCCACGGCGAGCCCTTTTTGAGCAGTTCGAAAGAAAGCGTGTCGATGAGAATCGGTTTGCCGTTGAGGAATTGGATGTTGTACGCGCTTGCGTCCTTCAAGGACATGCCTTTCCTTATCGCGCGCTTCTGGATTTCAAGCGTCAACAACGCCGCGTCCTTCAACTGCGAAAAGCACCATTCGTACGGATACGAAATGAACGGGATTTTTTCGGGCCGGATGATTTTGTAGGCGTGCTCATCCTCGTGAGGTATTTCCTGGTGCGCGACGAGCAGTCCATCGTGAACCAGGGATTGGTACAGTCCTGAGGACATCAGAAAGTCGTACGGCTCCCGGTACTGCAGGTTGACTTGCCGGTAAATGGTCCCTTGCGATTCGAAGACAAAGCCGGAAGGGTCTCGGAATGAGCCGTCATTGATCTTTTTTAATTGCATCATGGGAGACCTGCTTTCTCCGGAAGAGCTTCAGCCAGAAATTCTTGAAAAACAAGGCAATGCCGGCGAGAAAACCGATGAGAATTTGGACCAGCATGCTGCCCGTGCCCGGGTCGAGATAGGCAAGCGCCTGCGGCGCAGCGACTGCGCATGCGATGGAAACGAGCACGCTGAGCTTGATGAGGGAACGCGCAACCTTCATAAGCAACATCCGCAGAGGGCCCTTTATAAACTTTCTGAATGAAGGTGGGCAATTTCCCGTCGGAGAGAGAATGTTTATATACAACGAGGGGCGTGCGCGAATACGGGGTGTTTGGGGTAGTTATGAAACGCGACATCACGGAGTGCAGGGTTTGCCAGGGCACGAATTTGGAGACCTATCTTGATCTGGGTACCATGCCGCTCGTGAACAATCTGCCCACGAGGCCCGACCAGCAGGATGCGCGCTTTCCCCTCGAAGTCAAGTATTGCAATGACTGTTCACTCTCCCAGTTGGGCGTTGTCGTCGATCCCTCGGTTCTGTTCTCCAATTATGTCTATCGCTCATCCATTTCCAAGACGTTCGTGAACCACTGTGCGGAACTGGCAAAGACCGCGCATGACAAGCTCGGAATGAAGGAAAACGACTTGGTCATCGACATCGCGAGCAATGACGGCTGCGCGCTGCGGCAGTTCGCGCCCTACAAGGTGCGCACGCTCGGCGTTGACCCTGCACAGAACCTGGCGAGCATTGCCAATAAGGATGGCATCTCGACGGTTCCGTCCTTCTGGTCTCCTGCGATGGCGGACTACATCATGCGCGACAAGGGAGCCGCGAAAATTGTGACTGCGATGAACGTCTTCGGGCACGTTGACAATATCAAGGAATTTGTGCATGGTATTGACCGCGTGCTCGCGGATGACGGGACGTTCATCGTTGAAGTTCCGTACCTCGTGGACCTGCTCAAGAACAACATTTTCGACACCGTGTACCACGAGCATTTATCCTATTTCCTCGCCTCACCCATGGCAAAATGCTTCTCGAGCAACGGCTTGCACATCAACCACGTGGACCGCATCGACATTCACGGCGGAACGCTGCGCGTCTATGCCCAGAAGAAGCAGAATCCCGATGCGTCCATCAATGACTTGTTGGACAGGGAAAAGGCGGAAGGCTATCTCTCAAAGGACATGTACTGGGAATTCCAAAAGAAGGCGGACGCGACGCGAGCGGACCTCGTGGCAATGGTCCGCGGCATCAAGAGTTCCAAGAAGACGATTGCCGCGTTCGGCGCTTCGGCAAAGGGAAGCATCATGCTCAACTACTGCAAGCTCGGTCCCAAGGACATCAGCTTTGTCGTCGACGACACGCCGGAAAAGCAGAACAAGTACATGGCCGGCACGCACATCCCGATTCTCCCGC
>DATILO010000073.1:0-15151 GCA_035476335.1 Binatia bacterium
AGAAGGTGTACGACTGGGTCTATGACATGATCGAGCGCGACGCCAAGGCGAAGATTGCAAAGGAAAAAGTCGTGCGCAACGGCTACGACCTCTATCTCGACAACAACCACTACCTCGCGGCATTGGGCAAGAAATTACGGGAGAAGTTTCCCGGCGAAGTCATCGTCAGCAAACGGCTCCATTCCCGCGACCGCATGACGTACAAAGTGCTCTATCGCGTCACGGTGCTCTTCCGGCAACTGCCGTTCGGCGTCGGTGATGTCATCAAGACCGATGAGGGTGAGTGGAAGATTCTCCACGTCGGCAACCAGATTCGCGCGCAAGAATTGGTTTCCGGCAAGAAAAAGATGTTCAAACCGCACGAGCTTTCTCGGTACGCGCGACGCTGACACGGGTGCTATTTACGCTCCCGATCCATCGAAAATCACTTCAGAACAATGATGTTGCCGCGACCTTTCTTAATCTTCTCAATGATGCCTTTGTGTTCGAGCTCGGTAATGATGAGTGAAATCTTGGCCTCGCTGAGCGGCGAATGTTTCCGGATGTCCTTCTGCGTCGTCCTGCCGCCTTGCGACTTGATGAAATCAACAACGATTTTGGCATCGTCGCGCTCGGTTTCGGGCAACGGCGCGACTTCTTGAGCGGTTGATTCGGAATGGATGTGCGGCGTGGGGAGCGGATGCTCTTTTGCTTCATGCGCAGTATGGTTCTTCGCCCGGCGCTGCCACCAAACGACGCCACCTGCGATGATGAGGAATCCGATGATGACGATGAACAGCCGCAGCCAGGGCGATGTGGCGCTTTGGTCGAACTGCACTTCGTCAAGGTTGATTTGCTCGCTGTCGTTCAGGAGGTTCTCCTCGCTGAAATCAGGAAACACGATGAGGTCGAGAACGTAGTCGCCGTCCTTCGTGACCGTTACCTGCTCTGCCGCCGATGCGGTGGTGGTACCGTTCTTCACGACCGCGGCAGTGAGCTTGTAGCTTCCTTCGGGGACGGTGAAGGAATAGGTGCCGTTCGTGGCGATGAAGACCTGGCGCGGCTGGGTGGTGATTTCCACGCGCGCATTCTTGACCGGGTCCAGCTCAATATTATACACGGTGCCGTGAATACGGGCCGCCTGGACTGCGGTGGCTCCCAGGAGGAGCACGCAAAGCAGCAGGAACAGTCGGAGTTCTCGCATAGCGATGATGAATAGGAGATGCTATTTATATCTTGCCGTCGTCAAAATGAGCTTTTTATATCAAAAGAAGCTCTTAAACGTCTATTATTGCTTTATTACTCGTTTTAAGCGCTCTCTAAAGCTTCTTGCTCAACAATCAAGTTTCAATGGAAAGCATTTTGCAAGTTTGTTTATAAGCAACGAACGGCATAGAAGGGATTGATGGGGAAGCAAGGTCTTCAACCATCAAGAATCAACCCAAAGGGCTATTGGTGTGGGCGGTGCGGGGCATATGCCCCCGCCGTTTATGCTCATAACTCATGATACAACAACCATGGAGGTAAGACCATGATGAAGAAATGGAGCGCATGGCTCGTGATTGCGCTGTTCGTCGTGAGCATCGTCCCCGCAGTCTTTGCGGAGGGCAGCGGCGAAACAGGCACCGAGACCAGTACAGAAACCAGTGTCGAATCAGACACCTCGGTCAAAACGTCCGGGCATATCAAGGACAGCATCCGAGAAAAGATTCAGGCAACGCGTGACAAGATGATGGAAACGCGCGCGATGGTCAAGGATACCCACGCAGCGTTCATCGATGCCCGCATGAAGATTCGTTCGGGCCGTGCAACGTCCACGGACAAGCAGGAATTCCTCCTCGCTGCCGCAGACGAAGTGCTTGAGCTGTTGAACAGTCTCAAGACGCGTGTCGAAGCATCCGACATCGAGAACAAGGACAAGGTCCTTGCCGACATCGATGCCGCGATTGAGTCAATGACCTCCGCGAAGGCGGAAGTTGCAGCCCTCAACCCCGAAACTGCGACGCGTGAGGAAATCCGCACTGCAGCGCAGGACATGCGAAACGCCTGGAAGCAGGCGCACAGCGTCCTCAAGTCCGGCGTTGAGCACGTCGTCCACAAGCGTGTGGGCAACGTCATCCAGCGGATGAACCACCTCTCGACGAAGCTCGACAAGATCCTGGCCCACCTCACGGAGAAGGGCTATGATGTCAGCGCAGCTGCCGACTTGAAGGCGCAGTTCGAAGCGAAGCTCGACAGTGCGAAGACGCACGAGGAAGCATCCACGACCGCGTTCAACAGCGGCGACGTCCAGACGGCGAACACCGAGATGCGTGCTGCCATGAGTGACCTCAAGGCCGCGCACGACATCCTCGTTGACCTCGTGAAGAGCATCCGCGCAACGGCAAAGAGCGATGACATCGCCTCTGCCGAGACGCAGGCCAGCACGGAGACCAGCACGGAAACTGCTGCTGACAGCGAGTCTGATGCGCAGGACAACGAAGCCCCTGAGCAGGAAGAGCAGGAAGCTCCCGAGCAGGAAGAAGCTCCTGAGAACGAAACTGACCAGGATGATGCCGACGAGAGTACGTCGACTGACGTGGACGTTGACACGAACGTAAGTGTCGACGCGAACGTCACCGTTTAAAACAAACGTTTTTAAACGGTTCGAACACAGGACACCCAGGTGATACCATGAACAAATGGTTGGTTGCACTGGCGGTGTTGGTCGTCGTGCTCGCAGGATGCGGCCGTAAGGTCGCCGAGTCCACGACTCCCAGCTCCACTGCAGATGCCGTGTCCAGCTTCGACAAGGACTTGTCCGACGTCGATTCGATGGAACAGGAACTGGATACGAGCGATGTTGATTCGCTCGACCAGGACCTCGCGGCAATCAGTTGAAACCATCTTTCTTTTTTTCTTTTTACTTTATCTCGCTCACCTCTTTTCCCGTGCGTGGAACAGGCTGCTCTACGCCGGGCTTTTTCATCGTCGTTACCGTTCTCAGGCAGTTTTGTCGTTCGTGCATCGACTTTTGAGAAGACGACGCTACAAATCTGCCTGGGAACGGAACTCACCAGCAACTCAACGACGCGGAGCAACTCATTTATACGGCAGCCATTCATGCCCTGCCATGCTCACCATCGACGGTTCGCAAGGCGAGGGCGGCGGACAGGTGCTCCGCACGGCCCTTGCGCTTTCGGCACTGACGGGAACGCCGTTCCGCATCGAAAACATCCGCGCCGGGCGCGAGAAATCCGGATTGCGGCCGCAGCATGTTGCCGCAGCCAAGGCCGTTGCGCAGCTCTGCCAGGGAACGGTTGACGGCGCTGAGGAAAACTCGCAGACGCTCACCTTCTATCCGCGTACCATCAAGGGCGGAACGCTGGAACTTGACATTGGCACGGCGGGCAGCGTGACGCTCTTGCTCCAATCGCTTCTCTTGCCTGCACTGTTTGCGGACAAACCCTCGCGAATAACGATTACCGGCGGTACGGACGTTCCCTTCGCGATGCCGGTGGACTATTTTGCAGAAGTGCTCGTTCCCCAGCTCCGTTCCTGGGCGGAAAAGCTCGAGGTAAAAGTGCTCCGGCGCGGCTACGTGCCCGCAGGTCAGGGAAAAGTGGAAGTCTTTGTCAAGCCAAAGCTCAAGCGCTCATCCTATCCTTCTTTTGACGCATTTGCGCAGGCAATCCGGGAGCAGGTGCGCCCCTTTGAACTCACGAACCAGGACACGCTCGTCTTCATCCGCGGCGTCTCGCACGCATCACGCGACCTCGAGAAAGACCGGGTTGC
Source organism: Binatia bacterium (assembly GCA_035476335.1). Taxonomy (GTDB): domain Archaea; phylum Nanobdellota; class Nanobdellia; order Woesearchaeales; family ARS49; genus DSQK01. The sequence continues at coordinate 3,754 of DATILO010000073.1, forward strand.
CGAGCGACAGGCGGATGCAGCTCACGCATTCGGCAAGGCAGACTGTCGTATTCGTTCCGAGTATTCCGACTCAACAAGCACGGGCTCAGGGCTCACGCTCTGGGCGGTTTATTCCCCGCATGCTGATGACATTCGCGATTCCGTGCGGCTCGGAGCAGATGCGCTCGGACAGAAAGGTTTTCCCGCAGAGAACGTCGGCAAGACTGCAGCCAAACGTCTCCAGGACGCGATGAATGCAGGAGCGCCCGTTGACGCGTATCTTGCGGATAATCTCATTCCTTTTCTCGCACTGGCCGGCGGAGTCATTCGTGCAGAAAAGGTCACTGCACACACGCGAACCAACATTGAGGTGGTGCATCAGTTCTTAGAAACGACGGTGCGGATAGAAAACAACACGCTCACGACAATGCCGCGAGCTTGATGGACGCCTTCAGGTCGAGAATCTCGTAGCCGAGCGTCCGCTTTTCTTCCTGATTCTTGATGACGGTATGGAGGTGCTGGAGCTTGTCAAGGATGAGTTTCGCGGTCTGCATGTCATTCGCCTCGACCGCGTCATGGGCTTGATTCAGGAGATGGGGAATTTCATTCGGACGCGCGGCGGCAATGCCCGGCTCCTCATGACCTTCGAGCTCACCGTACCGCGGCGGTGCCATCGGTTCTGCAGGAGTGACTTCGTGCGGAGCAGGCATTTTCTTGACTTTCGGCGCCTTGGGCATCTTTTGAGGATGCGTCATCTTCTCTTCCATCTTATGGAGCTTGCCCCCCAGTGCGATAACTTTGCGTGATTCGCGTTCAATCGTCCATTCAAGCTCGTTCTTGAGAACGGTGAGCTTCTTGACGTCGGCGCGGGCTTCCTTGACCTTTGCAATCTTGTCACGGAGCTCCTCGACCTTCTTGCGCGCGTCTTCTGATTTCTTGAGACTGGTGTTCAGGATGGTTTCCTTCTTGTTCAATGCGCTCTCGAACTGCTTCAATGCATTTTCGCGGGCGCGGAACTGGTCTTCAACCTTTTTGTGCTCGTGAGCAACACGCTCGAGTTCGCGGACGCGCTCGATGAGCTTGTCCTCCTCAAGATTGAGCTTGCGCTTGTCCCGCTCGAATTCCTTCACCGACTTCACGAGCTCGTCTTCCTTTTCGCTCAACGCATTCAGGTCTCCCTGGACGAGCGAGCGGAGCGAACCCTTTTCCTTGCGAATTTCGGAACGTGCCTGGTCAAGCGTCGTCAGTTCAGACTTCCATCGTGATTCAACATCGGTCAATTCAGCACGGCGTCCCTGGAGTTCCTCTTCCAGTGCACTCTTGGTTCGCTCGAGTTCCTCCTTTGCCTCGTCAACTTCCGTCTTGTGCTGCACAATCTTGAGCTCTTCGCGCGCAAGTTCCTGCTCGCGCTGGGCAAGAGCCTTCTGCTTCTTTTCGAGCTCGCGGTCGAGCTTGGTGGTGTCCGATTCCTTGCCCGTGAGCGCTCGCTCCTTCGTCGCGAGGAACTGTTGGCGCTTTTCCATGTCGTGCTGCAATCGTGAGAGCTGCTTGCTCTTGAGCGTCAAGTCCTGTTCAAGGGCAGCGAGCGCGGATTCCTTCTTCGTCAGCTCCTTGCGCAGCTGCTTTGCCTCGGTGCGGAGCTGTTCGACGTGCTTCTCGGTGTCCTTATGGTGCCGGGCGAGTTCCTCGTGCGTCTGCACCTTGCGTTGGCTTGCGCGTTCCTCGGCAATCGCCGCCTTGTCCTCGAACTCCTTCTCGAGCGCCTTGATTTCGGCCTTGCGCGTTTCTGTCCGCCGTTCTGCCTCGTCGTAACGCTTCTCAAGGAGTTTTGACTCAGCCGCGAGCTCCTCCTTCATTCGGAGAATGCGCTGTTCTTGGCTGCTCAGTCCCGAGCGTCGGTTGTTGAGCTCGTGTTCCAGCGTGCCTAATGCATAGTGCTTCTGGCGCAGGGCCTTTTCTTCGTTCTTCAGTCCCTGGTTGCGCTGCTCAAGCTTCTTTTCCCACGCATCGAGCTGCTGGAACCGCTTCGCGATGGCCTGCTTGCTGCCGACGTGTTGCGCGCGCCGCTTCTCGATTTCGTGCTCGAGCGCGTGGAGCTCCGCGCGCGCGACGGTCACGTCCTTCTGCAGTTGCGAGTTCTTCTTCTCGAGCTTCTTGTGCTCCTCATCGATTTCCTTGATGTGCTTTTCACGGCGATTAACGAGTGATGTCACCTCTTCTTCCCGCTCGTCAATGGCGCGTACCTTCTTCGTGAGCTGCTTATCCAGGTCGACGAGGCCGGATTCCTTCTCGGAAAGGACGCGTTCCTTTGCCTCAAGGAGCCGTTCGCGATTGTCAAGACCGTGCTGGAGGTGCGTGAGCTCCTCCATCTTCTTCGAGAGACTTCGTTCGCCGGTACCGAGCAAGGACTGCTTGCGTTCAAGGTCTGCAGAGACGGCGCGAAGTTCCTGGTGGCGCTCCTTGACGTCTTGCTCCAGCTGTTCCTTCCGGGTGAGCAGGACATCGAGGTCCTTGATGAGGCGTTCACGTTCGGGAACCATGCGTTCGCTCTTGGTGAGCGTGCTCTCGACCTCGCGGAGGTGCTTCTCTTTCTTTGCGAGGGCTGCCGCCTTTGCCTCGAATTCCTGTTCCTTCTTGGCGAGCGCGTGGTCCGCGTTGTTCACGAGTGATTGGGTTTGGGAGACATCACGTTGGAGCAGGCGGTGCTTGTCCTCAAGTTCGCGTTTTCGCTGTGCGAGCTCGCGGAGTTCTTGCTGGAGCCGTGCGTCGCTCGCGCGCCGCTGCTGGCTCCGTTCCTGGATGGACTTCTCGAACTTCTCCTCCTTGGCGCGCTGCGCTTCCTCGAGGTCATGGATATCTCTGATGAGGTTTGTCTTTCTGCTTTCGAGACGATCGAGATTGTTCGTGGCGCTCTTGAGAATCTTGTCCTTGTCCGCGAATTCCTGTTCCTTCTTTATGAGGTTGATTTCGCGGTCCTTGAGCTCGTTCTCGCGGTGCTTCAGCGCAGTTTCTTTCTTTGCGAGGTCTTCATCGCGGCCGGCGAGGAGGACTTCCTTCTGGCGGAGGAGCTTTTCATACCGATCAATGGAGGGCGGGGCGTCTGCAGGAGCGTCTGACTTGACGAATGAGAAGAGACCGCCTCCTGTATTCTGGGACCCCCTTTTATTACCCATGGCTTCGGATGACCTCAAATCACTTTATATTCTTTTATCATTACTCTTGAGTGAGACAAGGAGAGCGTTGCCTTTTGGTCGAGCTGAATGCACTATTGGTCGACGCATACGAACGACAAAACTGCAGGGGAACGGAGGAGCAGGGGACGCGGCGACAGCGAGGCACTCTCCGATACCTTTTTAAACCCCCTTCTTGCCCACCCGTCTATGAAACTCGTCTGTTCATCCTGCAAGACACCGATTGCCAACGCAAAGGGAGCCGTGAAGTTCGCCTGCCCCAGCTGCGGCAAGACGGAAATCGTGCGGTGCGCCCACTGCCGTGAAATCGCCGCGGCATATGCGTGCCACGAATGCGGATTCTCGGGTCCGAACTAAGATGGGGAAAGCGTACGTTATCATTACGCTGCGCGTGATGCCTTCTTCCCCGGACGTTGACATTCCTCACCTGCAAAAGCACGTCGGCGACTTGGTCGCGAAATTCGCAGTCAAGCCCGGCCAGTTCGACGTCAAGCCCTTTGCCTTCGGCCTCAAAGCAGTTGAAGTCACGTTCATGATGGAAGAATCCAAAGGCTCAACCGAACCCTTGGAAAACGACATCAAGAAAATCCACGACGTTGAGAATGTTGAAGTCGTCAGGATTGATCGGGCGTTGGGATAGTTCTGGGATGGTTAGAAAAGGTAGAGATTTTTGGAATGACTTCTTGGCATGCAAAGATTTATTTGTATCTGCATTTTGACGGATAATTAAGGTATGGTAAAACGTCGTGAACAACCTAGTCTGGTTAACGCACCGAAGCAGTTGCTGAAAGACTATATCCTTGAACGGATGCGGAAGGAAGGGCTCAAAAACGAACACATCGAGTTTTTTGAGACGGAAAGGAGAGGCGTTCACACTCACCAATATGATATTCAAGGCAAAGATTACTCTCTTCTTTTTGAACTAGACTGGCGAGTTGCTGATGCTCAATACAAACAAGAACACGTTGCGCTCATTGAGAAGAAGTCTGAAAGCGATTTCACCATTACTTTTGACGGCAATACTACGGTTTTGGACAATCTCTGCACGCCCAAAGAAACCATGAGAGTAATTGGCACTGCAGGCGTCGACCGGGATTCAGTCAAGAAGGTTCTAGACCATATTGCCAAAGCAGAGAGTCTTGAAAGGATGACTGGAAAGAACTTGCATATCAAGGATCCCATCCCATTTCTCAATCACTATCTGGACATTTTTGTGCGGGATTATAAGAAACGTACAGATTAAGTCACCTTCTCAGACCATTCGTTTCAGCAAGGGAATGGTGCTTGGCATAAAGCATCATTTCTGTGCGATGATTTCCCTGACTTCCTCAAACGGCGCATCCGTCCTCACTCCCGTATCAGAGAAGTGCGTCGGCGTTGCGTGGTAGCCGCGTTCCTTGAGCGCGTTGATGACGGCTTCTGAGCGTGGAACAGTTATCCTGAGCATCTTGCACACGCGGTGGATGTCTACGAAACCGACAACCGGAATGTGAGCTTCCTTGTGTATAGTGGCAAGCAGTTTTTCGGCAGCGCCGCTCGCTTTCATCAACATCTTTCCAACCAATGCGTGATTCCACAACGGACCAAGCCACATCGGGCCCGCCGTGTGCATGGAGACGCTGCAGTCGCACAGCGCGCGATTCATCCGCGAGGTTGCGCGGTTCATGCACGCGGGACAATACAACAGATAGCCGTGGCTGTCCAGGATGTTCTTGACGTACGATTTTGACTTCTCGGCGTGCAGGTACACTCTATCATAATGGTCGGTCGCGTGCGAGAAGATAGGAACAAGCGCGCGTTCGTACTGCATTGCGACCAGCTGCGCTTTGCGAATCAGGATGCGAATGCCCACTTCGTGCATCAGTTCATTGCGCAATGGTTCTGCCCAGTACTTTCGCTTGCATGCGTCGGGAAAACTCCCTGCCAATGCACCGGTATCGGTTGCCGTGAGCGCGAGCACGCCGTCTCTTGCAATCTTTTTGCACGCCGCGTCGAGGAACGGATTCGGACTTCCGAACGGGTCGATGTCGATGTAGTCCAGACCAGGACTTTCGAGGAGGAATCGCGTTGCTTCGTTCTTTGCAATCGTGACTTTCTTGGTGCTGAGCTTGTTGAGCTTCAATTGTTTCTTGAACAGGGAAGGGAACTGCGGGTTTCCATCATTGACGAACAGTTTGGCCATCGCAGAAGACGGAAGCTCCTTCAGAAATCGAACTGCACGAATTCCTGTTCCAGCGAGCGGGTCTGCGACAACAAGGTTCTTGCGCTTCAGCGCTTGAAGCAAGAGCACCGAGATGTCCCTGTTGATACTCATCACCGGATTATAGAATACAGGCAATTCCTTCGAAACGACTTTTGAAACGGGAGCGAGAAATGAAACCTTGCCTTCGGTGAGTTGGGTGAACGTCATGCGTTGAAAGCCTCGCCTCGCTGCACCACGTCGTTGCTGCCCCGGCAGCTTTGTCGTAGCGTTTCTAACGATAGAATAAACGACGACTCAAAACTGCCTGAGAACGGAGACGCGCGGTTACGTGTCAACGTAGCTCCATCACTTGCGATGCTTATCCGGCGCCGCGCCCTTCGAGAACCCTTCTTCCCACGGCTCGATTTCGTCGTCTTCCTCGAGGTCTGCCCTGCCTTCTTCCGTGTAGACGTCTTCGTCCGCCTCTTTCTTGACGATTTTGTCCTCGTAGTCTTCCTTGGTGAGGTCTTCGCCGTCCTGCTCTTCGTGCGACGTCACTTTCTCAACCGGTTCATCGTCATCACTGAGCGCCTTCTTGGGCTTTGGTGCTGACTTCTTCGTGGACTTCTTGGGCATGAACATCACCTTTCCCGACAGCCGCGAATGCTCTCTTATAAATTTTGTGCAAAAAACTTCTTCACGAATGGCACCGGATTCGGCGCAACGACCGGGTTCCAGTCCTTCGGAAAGCACCGAGAATACATCGGTTGTGCATACCGGTCATCGAGAAACACCAGCACGCCTCTATCCGTCTCTGAACGGATGCATCTGCCGGCGTTCTGCAGCGTCTTCGTAATCGCGGGAAGAATGTAGCCATAATCCCATCCGCGGCGGAATTTCCTGTCGTAATACTTGATGAGCTCCTGCGTTTCCAAGTCAGGACGGTCGAGCGGAATGCCCACCACGATGACGCTCTTCAGCACGCCCGGCAAATCCACGCCCTCGCCGAAACTCCCGGCGGCAACGCCGAGCAGCACGGCCCCCAGGTCTTTGTATTTTGAAAAACGCTCGAGCAACTGTTGGCGTTCTTCCTTCGTTGCGCGGGCATCCTCGGTAAAGACTGTTTTGACGCATTCATCGACAAAATACTTGGAAACGCTGTCCCGCAAGGCATAGCTCGGAAAGAAAATCGCGCTGCAGCCCTTGATTTCGTTCACCACGGACGCACACGTCAGCGCAATCTTCTTGTACTGCGTTTCCGAACGCTCGGAGAACTTCGTCGTCACGCCCGGAACGATGAGACTCATCTTGTTCGCAACCGGGAACGGGCTTGGGAACTCTTTCTGCACCGTGTTCTTCGGGAAGCCCAGCACGTCCGTGAACATCGAGGTGGGCGTGAGCGTGCCGGACATGATGATGGTGCAGTGCGCCTTGTCAATCACGCTCTTTGCGGCGAATGACGGGTCGAGGCAGCGGTGCGAAAGCAGCGTCACCTGCTCGCCGCGGAACTCCTTGATGGAAAGAATCCTGCTGTAACCCTCATCACCTTCACCCCAATGGTTCAGAAAGCTCAGCACAACGCCGACGTAACTCGTCTTTTGCTCTTCGCGAATGCCGTCTGCGGCAAATTCAAGCTGGACTTTCATCTCATCAAAGTCCTTGATGCGCTTGAGCTCATCCATCAGTTGCTCTTTCGTGATGAGCTTTTCCTGGTTGCGCAGCAGTCCTTTCGTGAACATGTTGAGAATGTCCTGGATGCCGACGAGGATTTCCAGGACCTCAGGATAGTCGTACTTCTTTGCCTCGAGAATCGCGCGCTTCATCGTCACGCTGCTCAGCCGCTGCGTGAGGTGCTCCCTGATTCTTCCGGGCAGGTTGTGGCCTTCATCGATGATGACGATGCATTGTTCCAATTTCTTTCCGACACGCGCGAGCAGTCCATCACGAATGCCGTCGCTGAACAAATGGTTGTAGTCCGCGACAATCACTTTTGCGCCTGCGGCAAGCATGAGCGTGAGTTCGTACGGGCACAGCGACTCTTCCATGCCTCGCGCGAGAATCTTTTCGCTCGCGAGCGGAAGCTCTTTCATGAGCTCATCAGCCACGAACTCGGCTTTCTTCGTCGGCTTGCCCGCGTCGCGCGCGTTGACGTAGTAATTGCATTTCCCATCCTCGCGCATCGCGCGGCAGTACTCCATGAAGTCATCAGAACGCATCGTTACGACACCACCTTGCGCGCAGAGATGTTTCTTGCCGACAATCGAAATCGCGCCGACGGGCGTGTTGAACTTTTTCTTGATGTCTTCCAGCGTTTTGAGCGCGATGAGGTGCTGCGTGTGGCGTGAGGTGAGGAAGAAGACGACCAAGTCCTTGTTCATCGCGTGCGTGATTGCGGGCGCGAGCGTCGCTGCCGTCTTGCCTAATCCCGTCGGTGCGTGCACCACCAACGGAGTCTTCGTTTCGATGCACTGCTGCACGACCGCGACCATCTCCTTCTGGATGTCGCGCATGTTCTCGTGCGGAAACAGCAGCTTGTCCATGGAATTTTTTGTTGGTGCAAAGTATAAAATGGTTTGCACCTCGCTTCAGTATACGGATTCCCGATACATTTCTCGAAAGGTTTAAATAGAATTCCGTGTCGTGCGCGGACAGGGTGGTGCGTTCACGCACGCGCGTTTTCCGACGGAAAATCGTTGTCGCGGTCGTTGAACGAAAGGTTTAAATAGAGCTTAGGAAGTATCTATTCCAATACACAAAATGGCAGGGAGCAATTGGGGAGGGCTTGCAGTGAACAACAAGGAGATATTCAAAGTCTTCTTCCGCGAAAAGCCCGCGATGATGCTGGTCCAGTTGCGCAATGCAAAATCAGAAGTGTATGCCTCTTCTCTTGCAAAGCAAATCGACTGCACGTACTCGCATGTCGTCAAGATTCTCCAGCAAATGGAAAAGGAAGGACTCATTAATTTCGACAAGCAGGGACGACTGAAGCTGCTCACGCTCACGAAGAAAGGTTCCGAAGTGGCTGAAAAAATCGACCACATCAGAACCAACTTGTAAAACTCGTTCTCGACTCTTGCGCACACCGACGACAACTTGAGGGCGGACTCTCCGTTTGCTCTGCTTCATTTCTTCCCCGGCAGCTTTGTAGTAGCGTTGCTAACGACTGAGTAAACGACGCCTCAAAACTGCCTGGGAACGGCACTCCCCCGCACTCAGACGACGCGGCCACTCAACATTCCGAGCACGAGCCAAGATGAAAGAAAAGTAAAAAGAAGAAACTACTGCGTATACAGCTTCAGCTGCGCAGGATCGTACTTGAACTCAATCGGCAGCTTGCCCACGCGCTTGTAGTACTTGACCAGACGCTTGATTTTTGCGTCAGTGAGCTGCATGCCTCGCAATGCGGGCATGTCCTGCTTGTTGGCTTCCAAATGTCGCCTGACGTTTGCGGCGTTCTTCATCAACGCGAGCAAGTCTTCCGGCAGCTTCGGCGTGTGACCCTTTTCCGCAAGAATCTCGCCAATGCGCTTGCCTGCAATCGTCTTGACATCGGGAACGCCGTAGCTGTCCCGCAACTCAAGACCGATTTGCGCGGCCGACTTTCCTTCCTTCGCGAGCTTGACAATGAGCATCTCGAGCTCCTTGCCGTGCACGCGAAGCCAGGTCGGCTTCGACTTGTGGAGCGGCTTCTTCGAGCCGGACGTTCCACGCTTTCTGCTGTGCATCTTTGCCATTCGTTGTACCTTCGATTACTTGATACGAGGATTGGAGAACGGTTGTCTCTCCCAGATGCGCGAGCCCCTTCCGGAACCAACGCATTGCTCGATAGATTGATTTGTCGAGAGGGGGTTTATAAATCTTACCGTCTGAACGGATTTTTGGCTCCGCAACTATATTCAGGGGACCTCTTCCGCCGGTCCCCTTCAACCCCTGCGGTAAATAGCCCCGGGCGGTGCGCCCCGACGCTGCGGGTCGGTGGCACCGCTGGTTCTGCGCAATTCGCATGCGCTCATCCGGATAGCCCCGGGCGGATTCGAACCGCCGTCAGAAGGTCCAGAGCCTCCTATACTTGGCCACTATACGACGGGGCTGATGCTAGCCAATGAGGTTTCCGGATGGTATAAAAAGCTTTAGCTCGCGCTGAGAATCTTTTGCGAGAGAACGGTCTGCACCCGTCGCGAATAGCTGAGCGGGTCCTTCTGCTTCAAGGCGTGGATGACGTTGACGTACGGACGGAGTTCGCGATAAATCTTTTCGAACATCTTCTGCCCTTTCACCGTGAGCGCGAGACTCCGGTTGCGGTAACTGATGAACTTCTGTTTCTCCAAGTCCTCGAGGTTCTTGTACACCGCTCGGGCTTGCTTGCCTGCGAGATTGGCGCGCATCAGCAGGTCGATGAACGTCGCCTTCGAGATGACGATTTCGACGGGCGCGCGGTCGAACCTGCGATTTGCCTCAAGGTACCAACTGCCCAGCGTGAAGAGAATGAACTTCTGAACGTTCGTTGCCATCCCCGACGGTATGTCGTCGAATGAAGTATATTAACTTTTAGAACGTCCACAATACAATCAAGCCGATTGCAGTCCCGAGCACGACGCCCCAGACGGCATCCGCGGCGTAATGCTTCTTGAGCAGGATGCGCGTCCATGCCACGATGAGCGCGAGGACGATGAGGAACGTGCTGAGGAAGATGTTGCGGAAGAAGTTCATCAACACAATCGCGAGAATCGTTGCCCGGCACGCGTGCATGCTGATGGCGGTGCCCGCGTCAACTTTTTCCCACCACGTGCGGTACTCGACGGGCTTCGGTCTGTCGCGAATGTAGACGGAGCGCACGCCCGCGATGATGGCATATGAGATGACCAGGCCGATGATGAGCTGCCAGAACGGTCCCCATTCCTGCAGGAGCAGCATCGCAACGATGATGATGAGCGAGAACGGCAGTCCCCCCAATGCGGAGACGTCGCTGATAATGTCATCGAGGGACATGAAATCTCCGAAAGAGATTGAGTATTTAAAGGTTATACTTTCCCGTCGCGAAGAGTTTATGAAAGATGAGGCGCTGCTACTACCTATGCTGCCGCGCGTGATTGAGGACTTAGAGCGCATCCATCACATTACTATTCCTCCAACGCTCTTTGCGCGTGCCAGCATCTACACGACGCAGCAGTTTCGAAATGCATTTGAGCGCACCTGGGGGTTTTCGACGCAGGCATCCGGAGTTCTTCTTCCTGCCGACGATTGGAGTGCGGTTCAGCAGCTCCTGCCGCTCCCGAAACACCTTGCCGCCCAGGAATACTTGCCTTGGAAATGCATCTCGGCACCGCACGGATTCGTGCTTATCAAACAACGCACGGATTATCCCTTGTGGAATCTCAGCCATGAATTGATTCACTTTGCACAGTTCGAGCATTCGCCGGGCTTTCATGCGCTGGTTGAACAGTTCGAAAAAGCGCCGAGTGCAGCTCTTGCCCCTCGGCGCATCGAAGCGGAGCTGCTCTATGAAATCTGCGCTTTTCGCGATAACGTCTCACTCGGAGTTCCCGGCAAGAATTGGGGATGGGCGGGCAACTACCTCATCGAGCACTATCTTCCCGAAGAACTCAAAACACGAGGCGCGCAATGCAAACAGGATTTGAGCGCCCTGCGAGAACCCCTTGCTGCGGCAATACGAACGATCATTGCTGCGGTCCAGCGCGCGGAAGGAAGGCTCACTCCCGCTCAACTTACTCGGATATTTTTTGCTCTGCCCTATGCGCGTCCGTTTGAGGAACTGTTGCAGAAACTCTCAGAAGTGTAACACTTTCCCCGTCGCAAACGCGCCCTTGCTCACGATGCGGATTCCCGGCTCCTGCGTCACGGTGCCGATAACCTTTGATTCAATGCCGTGCCGCTTTGCGACGTCCATCACGGCGGAAGCATCGGAGGTTATGAGCACCATTCCCTGGCCCATGTTCCAGGTCTTGTACGCTTCCTCATCAGACACCGTTCCTTGTTTCTGGCATAACAGCATGATTTCCGGCGGAACACACGCATCGTCGATGGT
>DATILO010000074.1:0-5887 GCA_035476335.1 Binatia bacterium
GAAATCATGCTGCAGCAGACGCAGGTTGAGCGGGTCGTTCCGAAGTATCTTGCATTCCTGAAACGGTTCCCGACTCCCAGGCATCTTGCGGAAGCAGAAACCGGCGCGGTGTTGCGCTTGTGGTCAGGTCTTGGCTACAACCGGCGCGCGGTGAACTTGAAGCAGGCAGCCGAAATCATCGCGCAGCGCGGGTATCCCGATGACCTGTCAGAATTGCCGGGCATCGGCCCGTACACCTCGGCAGCGGTGCAGGCATTTGCGTTCAACCGCGACGTTCCCGTCGTGGACACGAACATTCGCAGGATTTTCTCCCGCTACTTCTTCGCGGGCAAGGGCACGCAGGAACGGATTGACGCGAAAGTGGCGGAACAGGTGCCGGCCGGCAGGTCGCGCATCTGGAACAACGCACTGATGGACTTCGGCAGCATGCTGTGCACGGCGTCATCTCCGGCGTGCGCATCCTGTCCGTTGAAACGCTCCTGTGCGGCATTCAAGAAAGGCACGGTCGCGTATCTCCGCATTGCTCCGCCGCAGAAGAAATTCGAGGGTTCACGAAGACAAACGCGGGGCGCCATCCTTCGCCTGTTGCTTGTTTCTTCGTTAACCGAGCAGGAACTTGCGGACAAGCTCGGCAAGAACGTGGCTGCAACACGGGACATCGTCGATGAGCTCGTCCGTGAGAAGCTGGCCGTGCGCCGCCAGCGCCGTGTTTCGTTGCCGTAATGGACTTCTCGTGCATAACCGCTGTCCCCAACGTATAAATGAGCTGCTCGCCTCGTTGAGTATGGAGGTGAATGCGATGGACGAAAACGACGAAATGCGGGCGCGCAAGCGCGGCTTCGCTGCAATGGACCCGGAAAAGCAGCGGGAAATCGCGAGCCAGGGCGGCAAGGCAGCGCATGAGCGCGGAACCGCTCACGAGTTCACGCCTGAAGAAGCCCGCGAGGCGGGCAGGAAGGGCGGTCAGGCGCGCGGCAGGGCAGAAGTAGAGGAGTGAGCCAGGACGTGATGTTCTGATTCGGTGTCCGGAAGCGTTAAAGTGGGCAAAAGGCGAGAGAGAGGTATGGGCCGTGGATTCGCGGGCATGACTCCTGAGAAGCAGCGAGAGATTGCGAGCAAGGGAGGGCATGCCGCACAGGAACGGAGAACTCCGGAACAGCGGAGCGAGATAGGGAAGAAAGGCGGTGAGGCCGCGCAGGCAGAGCGTTCGCCGGAAATGCGAAGCGAAATCGGCAGGCGCGGAGGCACTGCGCCCCATCATCGTCCGCGCGGATTTGCCGCGATGACTCCTGAGAAGCAAAAGGAAATCGCGAGTCAAGGAGGTCGAGCGGCGCACGAGCGCGGAACCGCTCATGAGTTCACGACTGAAGAAGCGCGCGAAGCCGGCAAAAAAGGCGGCCAGGCGCGCCCGTAACGATATTCTTACACACCAAGGAGGGATTGCCATGGAAGACATGAATCAGAACAACCCGCAGAAGCGCAAGCAAGAGGAGGATAAGGAACAGGAAGATGTCGAATGAGCGGGATTTTTTCCCGCGTTTTTACGTGAAATAGCGCTTGTAGAGTCCGATGAAAAAGGGTGCTGCGAGGAGGACGGACAGGAAAATGTCCGCGCTCATCTGGTTTTCGTGGGTGTACGTCGTGTTCGCCATGCGGTAGAGTGATGCGAATCCCAATCCGGCTCCCAGCGTCATCCACGTGTACGCGCGCTTGTGCTTCTCCGGCATCGGAACGCGTGCGAGCGCGGCTTCCTGGCGCCTGGTTTCGGTGTGGCGCGTCTTCTGCTCGAGGAGAATGTCCTCTACTTTCGTCTCGACACTGGTATTGTGAATAATTCTGTCAAATGACATATCGACGGAGGGTTGAGAGGAGGTTTAAAAAGGTGACGGTGGGAAGCTCGGCGGTTACTCATAGACATCTTCGCGTTTTCCGATGTGGGTGACGGTGATGAGGGCCGAATCGATTTCCGCGAGAACGCGATAATCACCTACTCGAAGGCTGAATTCATCTCTGTCCTTGAGACTCTTGAAAAAACGCCAGGGATTTTCTTTGGTGCTTGTGAGCTTCTCGACAATGCGCACTCGCACGTTATGCGGAAGTCCTCTGAGGTCACCATCTGCTCGTTGGGAATAGATGAGTTCGTGCAATTACAGGCCCAGCCGCCTGCGAACCTCTGCCTCGGTATAGAAGTGACCCTTCCGCACCTGTTCCCGCGACATCTCGATGGCCTCAATTGCCTTCTTCGACAATTTGTGGTTGTCGATTTTTATCAGATGCGCCACCTTGCTGATGATTTCGTCGTAGCTCTCGCGCGGATGCGAGCGCAGGCGGTCAAGCTGCAACTTGGTCGCCTCGCGTATCTTGATGGTCGTGGTCAAGGTATACCTTGGTATACCTCAGGGTATTTAATGGTTGTGTTCGCATGGCGTCTGCTTCGGAGCCGGCGGTTTTCATAACGTTTGCGGAAGAAATTCCGGAAGGATTCCGGTTCGCGCCGGAAGGTTTCCGGTTTTTTCTCAGCAAGGCATGTAAAGAACCGTTGGCGCGTTTCAGTGATGTGCGACGAGCTTTTTCCGATGCTTTTCAAGCGATTGCTTGATGAGCGCCAGTTCGAGCTCGTAGAGCTTCTGCATGAGCGGGCTCCTATTGTTCGGCGTGTAGAGTTTGGTCTTGCCGAAAACGCGCGTGACCCTGACGAGTCCGTGGCGCTCGATGTCGGGCCAGTAGTGGAAGAGCGCTGCCCTGCTGACGTCTGCTCCTTCCGCAAGCTGCTTTTTCGTGAGCTCTTCGTCTTTGGAGTAGACCAGGAAATCGAGGATGCGCACGTACGTGCTATCGCCCAGAAATTCCCGCATCAAAGACATTTCTTTCATGCATTTTCGGAAGATTTTGATGTTTATAAAATGTTGCTTTCAAAGTATAAATTGGTGGACTATGCTTGCGGATGAAGTGATCAAGGGCAAGCTCCTGCAAAAACTGCTTCACCTGAAGAAAATTGAGCACAGTCATACTGCCATTGAGCACGCGCAAAAAGGATTTCCGAAGGATTTAGTTGGACGGGTGAAGGCGCTTGTTCGTGAATTGGTCAAGGAAGGGATTCTTCATGAGAAGCATACTTCTTACGGCGGTCTCAATCAATGCAGAGAAAATTGACGCGGCTGAGCGGTATGTTGAACTCTTCCTTAAATCACAGGACACCTGAGCGTCAAGCATATAAAGCTCAACACTTCGTTCTTCGTAAAAAGATGGTGTACAAGTTCAGCCCGTCGTCGTTGTCTTTGTTGAAGGAGTGTGAGCGCTGTTTCTGGCTGCAGTTCAATCGGGGGATTAAGCGGCCGGCGTCGATATTTCCTTCCCTGCCTTCCGGCATGGACAGGATTCTGAAGGAGCACTTTGACGTGTTTCGGGCTCGCAATTCGATTCCTCCGGAATTGCGGACGTTACCTGGCGTGAAGCTGTTCGACGACGTGAACCTGCTGCAGGTGTGGAGAAGCAATTTCAAGGGAATCCAATGGAAGGATGCCGAGGGCAACCTGATCGGGGGTGCGATTGACAACCTCCTGGTGAAGGACGGCAAGTTCATCATCCTGGACTACAAGACAAGAGGGTACGCGGTGAAGGAAGACACGCACGCGCACTACCAGGACCAGATGGACATGTACGCGTTCCTGTTCCTGAAGAACGGGTATGCGGTGATGGACTACGCGTATTTGTTGTTTTATCATCCTTTGAAAGTGCACGAGAACGGCGACGTTGATTTCCACAAGCACCTGGTGAAGGTGCCTGTTGATGCGGGGAATGCGGAGAGGATATTTGCGAAGGCGTTGCGAGTGTTGAAGGGGCCGTTGCCTTCCTTTGGTGAAGAATGCGGGCACTGTGCGTGGTTGAAGCTGTGTGCTGAGATGAAGTAGAAGTCTCAATAGTATTTCTCGACGTACGCACTATACGAACGACGACAAAGATCACCAACACTCAAACGACGCGGGAGCAGCGACGCGGCCAGCTGGGGAGCGGAAGAGCGGGGGTGTGACGACGTGGGGTGAACCCGGATTAAGTCGTAAGTCTTATATACTATTTAGACTGGAAATCATCGTTTTAACAGGAAACAAGCCACCAACACAAAACCGGCTAAAAATCCCTGTGGAGACGAAAATGGCAAGAAACAAATCAGTTCTTAGTGCGGAGTGCAAGTCGCTCCGTCGACAATTTGTGCTTCGGGAAGTCGACCCGGAGACGGGACTTTTCGTGCGCTTACCCAACGCGCGCAAGCTGTCCCAAGGCGTTGTGAATGAATTGTTTGAGCGGCTTATCGATGGTCATACCATCGTCCAGCCGTTCGTAGTGAATGAGGTAGGCGGCAAGTGGCGCTTGCTGGACGGCAACCATCGTATGGAAGCCATCCGAAAGTACCTGGCTGCTAACCCCACGCACCGGGTCGAGATTAATATTGTGAAATATGATAATCTCGGCGAGCAAGAAGAAAAAGATGTCTTCACCGAATGGAACCTAGGGCGAAAACAGTCTACCAACGACGTCGTGCGGCAGTATTGGAAGGATATTCCGCTCGCAAAGCACTTCGAGAAATTGGATAAGGAAGGGAAG
Organism: Binatia bacterium; assembly: GCA_035476335.1. Taxonomy (GTDB): domain Archaea; phylum Nanobdellota; class Nanobdellia; order Woesearchaeales; family ARS49; genus DSQK01. Next base: position 4,603 of record DATILO010000074.1, read on the forward strand.
CTTGTCGTTGGCGTGGCCCCGTATCCAGGAAATACGACGGTTGCCTTCTATCGTGCGGTCGGTGCGTATCTTGCGGCTACAAAGCCTACGTTCGCAGGTGGCTACATAGGCGACCCGTGGCACTTCATAGACGAGGCAATGGAGCTTGATGCAGGCGACGCGCACAAAATTGCCGCATTTCTGAGTGACTTCGTAGCCGCATTTGGGCCTTGGAAGAATAACTTGTGGTCGAAAACAACACCGTTCGCGGCCTTGATGAAGATTTGGTACGACAACTACGAGCACTTTCCGCCGAACCGCATCCAGCATTGGTGGAACAAAAGGCTCTACAACGATGCGAGCGCCCGAGACATGTCGCAGCGCTCAGGCATGGGTGCTTGCAAATATGCTTATGGGCACTACCTGAGACTGCTCAACGAGGGCAACCGAGCGAAGGAGATATTCCAACCGTGGCCTTTGCCGGGAAGTTTCGCTCCTCAGACGAGTGATGGTCCGAGCGTGGCTGAAGCAGAAGAATGATTTTATTTTTACTTTTTATATTTTCTTTAGAATGACGCAACGGTTAGTTTTGGTGCCGACTTCACGTCCTGGTCGACCAAACGCGCGTGATATTTTTGGCGCATCGATATGGTTGATGAGAATTTTCTCAACAACAAATCCTGCTTCACCGGCAAGCTCGACGATGGTGTGGTCCAGCAGAAGTTTCTTTGACTTATGATTGACATCTCCTACTTCAATGATGCAGCGCTTTCCTGATTTAAGAACGCGATACATCTCTTTCATTGTAGCAAGAATGAAGGTCTTGTATTCATCAAGATCATTCGTTTGAACGAGTATGTTTCGGAGTTTCTCTCTGTCATAACCCAAGAACCAGAATCTCAGCCAATTGTCGTCGATATAATTTACAACACCAAGAAATGGTGGAGACGTAACTACGAGATCTACGGTTCCTGATTCGAGAGGCAATTTTTGTGCAGGGGCTTCGATTATATTTGATTCGCCGACAGTGGGAATAGTATCGCGTAATATTGTTTGTGCTTTCTTAAGAATGCTCGGCCTTACATCTCTAAATGTTGGCTTTGCTCCGCGCTTTGCACTTTGCGCTTTTATTTGTTCTGCAGAAAGAGATATGACATTGAAAGTCCAAACTGAAAAGAAGGAAGGAGAGTGTCCGTGCAATCTTCCAAGAATGATAGCCTTGATGAGCGTATCGACTGGTGTGTCTATTAGTTGCTTTTGGAGTGCGCGCAATTGCTTGTAGGTATCAGGGTGATAGATATCTCCA
>DATILO010000075.1:0-4649 GCA_035476335.1 Binatia bacterium
CAAGGCGCCGAAGTGACGTTTGTCCTGCCGAAGATGCCGAAGGAAATCAAGGTGCCGGGCGTCAACATCCTTTCCGCAGACCGGAGAAACAGCAAGCTCAAGTTCAAGGTGATTCCGCTCAACGAAACCATTTCGGCGTACAACAGCGCGGCATATGGAACTCCGGGCTGGCAGCGCCGAGGGCACCAGGCGAATGCGCTCTATGGCGGCAACCTCGCGGCAGAAGTGCACCGGTATGCGGAGATGGCCAAGCTCATCGCGAAAGAAGTGCCGCACGACGTCATCCACTGCCACGACTGGATGACGTATCAGGCGGGCATCAATGCAAAAGCCGTTTCGGGCAAGCCGCTCGTCGTGCACGTGCACGCAACCGAGTTCGACCGGACAGGAGGGAATGGCGTGAACCCGCACGTGTTCCACTTGGAAAAGCAAGGGTTCGAGAAAGCCGATATGGTGATGACGGTGAGCCAGTTCACGAAGGACAAGGTGCTCCAGCATTACCAGGTTCCGGCCGCGAAAGTGGAGGTCACGCACAACGCGATTGAGTTCACCGAACCCCCGAAGAACGTTTCGAAGCTCTCGAAGACGGACAAGGTCGTGCTTTTCCTCGGCAGAATCACGCTGCAAAAAGGTCCTGATTGGTTCCTGTACACCGCGCGCAAAGTGGTGGACAAGGACCCGAACGTCAAGTTCATCGTTGCCGGCAACGGCGACATGGAAACGTTCATGATTGAGAAGGCCGCCGAATTGGGCTTGGCAAAGAACGTGCTCTTCACCGGCTTCCTCTCGGGGCAGGATATCGACCGTGCGTACAAGATGGCGGACGTCTACGTCATGCCCTCCGTGTCCGAACCGTTCGGGCTCACGCCATTGGAAGCGATGCGGAACGGAACGCCCGTGATTATCAGCAAGCAGTCGGGCGTGAGCGAAGTCATCCGGCACTGCTTGAAAGTTGATTTCTGGGACACGCACCAGATGGCAAACAAGATTCTCGGCATCCTCTATTACAAGGACCTCCAGGAAGAACTGGGAGTTCAGGGAATGCGCGAGGTCCACAAGCTTTCGTGGGACAAGACGGCGGAAAAAGTGCTTGGCTTGTACGGCACCCTGCTCAAAAAGAGGCGATGAACATGACGAACCTATGCTTGTATTTCCAGATTCACCAGCCGTTCCGATTGCGGCAGTACCAGGTGTTTGACATCGGGCAGAACCAGCACTATTTCGACGACCACAAGAACCGCGAAGTGATGGAAAAGGTCGTGCGCAAATGTTACGTTCCCGCGACGACATCAGTTCTCGATTTGGTGCGCAAGCATCGCGGCAAGTTCAAGGCGAGCTACAGCATCACGGGAACGGCGCTGGAACAGTTTGAGCAGTATGCGCCCCACGTCATCGACCTCTTCAAGGAGCTTGCGGACACCGGAAACATCGAATTCCTGAGCGAGACCTACTTCCACAGTCTGTCGTTCTTAGGAGACAAGATGGAATTTGCCGAGCAGGTGGCGCTGCACAAACGCAAGATCCGGAAATTGTTTGGCGTCACGCCCACGACGTTCAGGAATACCGAACTGATTTACAACAACGAGCTTGCGAAAACTGCCGAGGAAATGGGGTACAAGGCCGTGCTCGCTGAAGGCGCCGACCACGTGCTCGGCTGGCGGAGCCCGAATTTCGTGTACCAGCCGCAAGGATGCTCGAAAATAAAGTTGTTATTGAAGAACTACCGGCTCTCGGACGACATTGCATTTAGATTTTCGCAAAAGTCGTGGGAAGGATGGCCGTTGACGGCTCCGAAGTTTGCCGACTGGGTTGCCCCCATCATGGGCGACACGGTGAACCTCTTTATGGATTACGAGACGTTTGGCGAGCACCAGTGGGAGGACACCGGCATTTTCAGCTTCCTGAAGCATTTGCCGGAGGAGATGTTCAAGCGCAAGCTCGGATTCCACTTGCCGTCGGAGGTCGCAAAGCTGCCCGCGAAGGCAACGCTCGACATTCACAGCCCGATTTCGTGGGCTGACGTTGAGCGAGACTTGAGCGCGTGGCTGAGCAACAAGATGCAGCACGCCGCGATGCACCACTTGTATGCGTTGCTGCCGCGCATCAAGGCGTCGGGAAATGCCGCGCTGCTCGCAACGTGGCGGAAGCTGAGCACGAGCGACCACTTCTACTACATGTGCACGAAGTGGTTTGCCGACGGGGACGTCCACAAGTACTTCAACCCGTACGACAGCCCGTACGACTGCTTCATCGCGTTCATGAACTGTATTAACGACCTGCAAGGCCGGCTCGAAGAACAGCCGCGGCAGGAATGGATTGAGGTGTGATATGAAAGGGAAGACAACGCCGCTGTTGCGCGACTGCCCGCCGTCGAAGACATTCACGACGCTTTCGGGGCAGGTGTTCCGCAACTACGCCGAACTCCTGGACGGACTGAAACGGATGGACGACAAGACGTTCAACCACCACGTCAACCAGGACGGCAACCACTTCAAGAACTGGGTGCAGCACGTCTGGAGCGACGACAAGCTCGCGAAGGACTTCGACCTGCAGCCGCATCGCTTGAAGATGGCATCCGCAGTCTCGCAGAGATTGCGGTCATTGGCGGAGAAACACGCATGAGTGTGCGGTTGGGTTCGGAACGTGCAGATTGGTGTAGTTCGCGTCGTTGCTTCCCCGGCAGTTTTGAGGCGTCGTTTACTCAGTCGAAAGCAACGATACGACAAACATCACGACCAACCAACGACGCGAAAGCAACGAACTCAGCGACGCGGGAACTGCGCGAAAAGCCACGCAACCGCACCAATGCATCATCAACTTTAAGAATATTCAACACATCAAAACCCGCGAGGTGTAGGAAATGAAAGAGAGCAAGCACAAACAATTGGAAAAAAAGGCGGTTGAGAAATCTCCGCCCGTCGTTGCCGCGAAGGCGCTCGGCACCGCTCCTGACGAGAAGGCATTCGGATTGAAGGACGGCAGGAAATTGCACACGCTCTACGAGCTCGTGGATGAGCTCGAGACGATGAATGACGGCGTCTTCCGCGACTACGTCAACGACATGAAGAACGACTTTGCCAACTGGATTGAGGGCGTGTTCGGCGACAAGAATCTAGGTGCCGAATTGCGGAAAATCAAGAGCCGAACCGAAACGCAACGAGCGCTGTTGAAACATCTCGTCAGGGACTTGCGGAGGAGCGCTTGAAGTTCCACGCTTCCCTGCGGGACGTGCACGGCGACCATGTCTTTTACGTCAAAGACGGTCCGAAGCTGAGAAACTTGTACGAGCTTGAGCGGGAATTGAGGCGCATGAATGACGCCCAGTTCTCGCATCACGTGAACGACGCGAAGAACGACTTCTACAACTGGATATTCCACATCATCCGGGACGAGGAGCTTGCCGCGCAGCTGGCGCAGGTGAAGGAGCGCGTCGCGATGGCGGATGTCGTGGAGCGTCGGATTACGCTGCTCGAGAAAGGCATGGTTGAGGATGCGGTGAAGACCGTGCAGAAACCGAAGGTTGAAGCGAAGGTTGTGACGCCCACCAAAGCAAAGCAGGGCGCAGTCAAGAAACAGGTGCCACGAATCAAGCCAAGTCCTTTCAAGCCCGCCATCGAGTTGCCGAAGCTCAGGATGACCTTTACTGAGATTCCGCAGCCCGTCGACCTGCCTGCGGTCGCCCCGCTGCCCTTGACGTTTGAGGAAGTCGAGGAGCGCATCAGGAACAAGCTCGGCCACGAGCCGCCTCAGACAAGGATTTCTGCTCCGGTCATCCCTGCAATAACAAAACTCCCAGTCCACCACCGCATCAAGCATCACGTCAAGACGTACGCAATGCATTACGGCATTGCTGCAGGAATTCTGTTAGGCATCGCGATTGCGAAGTACTTCATTTGACGTGCTTCAAGAACTCTTCACGCGTTATGTGCAAGTCCTTCTTGATGATTTTTAGCAACAGTCCTGGACCGATTTCTTCGCCGGCGTGGTGAGGCACGGTCGTTCTCCGTCCATCCGAATGCCGGTAAATCATGTGGCTCCCCGTAGTATGATCGTAGACAAAGCCGAATTTCTCGAGCACTCTGCCTAGTTCTTTTCCGGTCAGTGTTGGTAACTTCAAGAATTACACCGCTAATTTCTTGACTCCGACAAACTGCTGAGAAACGTCGAACGGCTCTTCCGTTTCCAGATAGGCCTTGATAGCTTCCTTCGTGCGCGTCATGAGTTCCTTGAGCGTCTTTGCCTGCGTGTGGCAGCCGGGAAGCTCGACGACTTCGGAAACGTACCATCCTGCTTCGTCCTTTTCGATAACGACGTTGTACTGCTTCATGTCCTGAATGAGGATGTTGTTCTTTATATGTCTTTCTCGCAAAAATCCGGAAAGTTTCCGGAAGAAAAATGCCCAGATAGCTCCTCTTTTGGGCGATAGAACTATCTGGGTGAATCAGGGGGGAGAATGAAAAAGAAAAAAAGAAAGGATTATCCGAGTGCGTACGTGACGCTGACCGTTGCCGTGACCGAAAGCGGTCCGGGAAGGATTTGCGTCGGCTCGTTTGCGCTCTCGGCCTTTGCGATGGCCATGCGGTCGAACATCGGATACGGCGGGTAGTAGACGTTGCTTTCCTGGATGGCTACGACCTTGCCCAGCGTGG
>DATILO010000076.1:0-4379 GCA_035476335.1 Binatia bacterium
CCCCGACAGGACTTCCCACCGATGAAGTCTACCGCATCTTCTTTTCCGCGCTCGACCGGCAGAAACAAGTGGTCGTGCTCATCCTCGACGAAATCGATGAGCTCGTAGGCAAGGCCGGAGACGAACTCCTCTACAACCTCACCCGCATCAACAACGAGCTGAAGCAAGCACAGATAGCAATTGTCGGCATCAGCAACGACCTCATCTTCACGGACACGCTCGACCCGCGCGTCAAGAGTTCCCTGAGCGAAGAAGAACTCGTCTTCCCACCCTATGACGCTCTGCAGCTGCAAGACATACTCCGCGACCGCGCCGAGAAGGCATTCCGTCCCGGTGCCCTCGAATCAGGAGTTATTGAAAAGTGCGCTGCACGCGCCGCAAGCGACAATGGAGACGCACGACGCGCGCTGGAACTGTTGCGTGTCGCAGGCGAACTTGCGGAACGCCAAAACCTCGACCACATCGCACTCAGGCAGCTTGACCTCGCTGACGAAACCATCGAGAAGGATCGGGTCATGGAGCTCGTGCGCACGCAGCCGAAGCAGCATCAGGCCACCTTGTACGCAATCTTCAACGTCTGCACGCACAAAGCAGGAGCAGTTTTCACGGGCGAAATCTATGACGGCTACCAAAAAATTTGTGAACAAACCAAGCTGCGTCCGCTCACACAGCGCCGCGTCAGCGACATCATCGCCGAGTTTGACATGCTCGGCCTCATCCAGGCAAAAGTCATCAGCAAAGGCCGCTATGGCCGAACGCGCGAGATTAGTCTTTCGCTCCCCGCACAGAACAGTCCGCGCATGCGGCAAGTGCTTGAGGAAGGACTGACGCTCGCATGACGCTCATCGCCCCGGAACTACTCGACAAGCGCAAGAAAATCGTGGAGTTCTGTATTCGCAACCGGATTCTCCTCACGCGCGACGTCGTTGAGAAGCTCCAGAACCCCGAGCTCGTGGACCGCATCGTCAATCACATCACGGATTCCACAAACCCCGCCAGCGTTCTGGAACTGATTACTTCCCCCGCGGCACCTGCACCGAGCAATTCCGCAGACTATCCCGTCAGCGTTCTCTGGGATTATGACGACCTGCCGAGCAAGCGTTCCATTCAGGACTTCATCGGCTACTTCAACGCACGCTACACGCGCATCGCGAAAATGCTCCGCCAACGCCAAGAACTCCAGAATGCGACCAGCATTTCACGCATCCTTGCGAGCAAGGAACGACAACCCGCGGCCATCATCGCCATGGTCGTTGACAAGGACACCACTAAAAACGACAATCTCATCATCACGTTCGAGGACCCGACCGGCATCATCAAAGCAGTCGTGAGCAAGGAGAAGCAAGACCTCTTCGCGCTTGGCCAGGACATCGTCCATGACGAAGTGGTCGGAATCACTGCCACGTCGAGCGGCAACGGCATGCTCTTCGTCAATGGCATCTTCCATCCCGACATTCCACATCAGGAACTCAAGAAGTCTCCCGATGAAGCGTATGCCGTCTTCCTCTCCTGTGTCCATGTTGGCAGCGCGCGGTTCCTGCACGAAGCATTTGACTCGTTCCTCCGCTGGATACGCGGTGAGGAAGGTAGCGAGCAACAGCGCGCCATGGCGGCCAAGGTGGGGTATGTCTTCCTCATCGGCGACAACGTCGACGGAGTGGGTATCTATCCCAATCAGGAAAAAGAGCTTGCCATCACCGACATTTACGCGCAATATGCGGAAGCCGCACGGCTCCTCAGGCAGATTCCACCCCACATCAAGCTCATCATTTCGCCCGGCAACCACGACGCATTGCGCATGTCCGAGCCCCAACCCAAACTGTTCAAGGACTATGCCAAACCGCTCTGGGACATGCCGAACGTCATCATGACCGGCAATCCCAGCATCGTCACCATCCATGCCAAGGATGGATTTCCCGGATTCAATGTCCTCACGTACCACGGCTTCTCCTTTGACGACTACAGCGAAATCGTGCCGAGCATCAAGAACTCAGGCAGGAACTGTTCCGAACGCGCGCCGCTCATCATGAAATTCCTGCTCCAGCGAAGACACCTCGCGCCACAACACACCAGTACCCTTTACATTCCCGATCCACGGTCCGACCCGCTCATCGTCGAGCATGTGCCGGACATCTTTGCCGCGGGACACATCCACAAGTCCAATGCCGACTCCTATCGCGGCGTTACCATCGTGTGCTGCAGCACGTTCCAAGCCAAGACTGATTTCCAGGAGCGCGTCGGTCACGAGCCAGACCCGGGCAAGATTCCCGTGGTCAATCTCCAAACCCGGCGCGTGCACATGCTCAAGTTCGGTGATGCGTGATGGCAATCGCAGCCAGCGCCGAGATGCTCGCGTATTTCGACCGACTTGAACAGCAAGTCCAAGACGCATTCGCCATCGGCACCCAGGCGCGTGCACGGCTCCTGGACGCCGTTCCCCACGTCGAAGTCTCCCTTGCGAAAAACATGGCGGAACGCGTCGTCGGACTCATCAGCGTGCTCGCACCTCAAATAGTGAATTCCGGAGTCGTCGAACGCATCATCGAGCTCGAAAAGCAGTATGGCGCTCTCGATTGGCGCGTTGCTTTCAAGATTGCCGAGGAAGTTGCCAAGCAGCAGTTCTGCAAGTTCAAGGACGAACATGAAGCAATCGACATCGGCATCCGCACCGGATTCGCATACGTCACCGTGGGAGTCGTCTCCTCGCCACTCGACGGCATTGTCACGACCGAACTCAAAGATCGCATGGACAAGCGCGGAAAATACCTCAGTATGAGCTTTGCCGGACCCATCCGAAACGCCGGAGGAACCTCTGCCGCCGTGAGCGTGCTCATCGCGGACTACGTGCGGAAGAAGATGGGATATGACGTTTACGACGCCAATGAGCAAGAAATCAAGCGCGCCAACACCGAACTCCAAGACTATCACGACCGCGTCACGAACCTCCAATACTTTCCCAGTCACCAAGAAGTCGAATTCCTCCTCAAGAACCTTCCGGTCGAAGTCGCGGGTGAGCCCTCGGAAAAAATCGAGGTAAGCAACCACAAGGACTTGCCACGCATTCCTACGAACCTCATCCGTTCAGGATTCTGTCTTGTCTTGAGCTCCTGCATCCCGCTCAAGGCACCGAAGCTCTGGAAGCAGCTTGGCAAGTGGGGCAAAGATTTTGACATGGGGCAGTGGAATTTCCTCGAGGAATTCCTCGCCATCCAGAAAAAAGCAAAAGCAAAAGGCGGCGGCGAGGTCAAGAAGGAAACACACGCAAAAATCACGCCGGACTACACCTACATCACCGACCTTGTCGCCGGACGCCCCATTCTCGGACACCCGCTCCGGCCCGGAGGATTCCGGCTTCGCTATGGACGCTCACGTTCCTCGGGATTAAGCGGGCAATCCGTTCATCCCGCTACCATGCACGTGCTTGAGAACTACATCGCCACAGGAACGCAACTCAAAGTCGAGCGTCCCGGCAAGGGCGCGGCATTCACGCCCTGCGACACGATTGACGGGCCGATCGTCAAGCTCGATGACGGTACCGTCATCCGACTCGAAACCGAACAGCAGGCGCTCCAGTACAAGAAACGCGTTGCGGAAATCCTCTTCCTCGGTGATGCGCTCATTGATTACGGCGATTTTGCCAACCGCAACCATCTCCTCGCGCCCGCGGGCTACTGTCCCGAATGGTGGGCGAAAGACCTCGAGAAATACTCCGTTGCAACTCACGGAAGCATCGATGCAAGCAAGCTTGCGACCGAATCAGCCGTTGCTCCCGAACGCATTGCCGCATTCCTCCAAAACCCGTTCCGTACGACTCCTACGGTGCACGAGGCACTTGCCATCAGCAAGACAACCAAGACGCCGCTCCACCCCTACTACACCTATCATTGGGCCGACCTGGACCGTGCGTCTTTGCTCGCGCTCGCAGACTGGCTCGCCAAAGGCACGCTCCATCGGGATGAGCACGGCATTCACAAAATCGTGCTGCCACTCAACCATCCCGGCAAGCGCGCACTCGAGCTCCTTGGCGTGCCTCACCTTGCGGTCACCAAAGAATTTGCAGTCATTGAACCACCGCACGCCGCCTCATTTGCTGCGCAACTCGGCATTACCGACAACCTCCAAGTGGCTATCGAATCCGTTGAAGAGTCTTCACTGGCAATTATCCAATCGCTCAGCCAGGTCCCGTTGCGGGACAAAAGCGGTACGTACATCGGCTCGCGCATGGGTCGCCCCGAGAAAGCAAAACAGCGCAAACTCACCGGCAGCCCCCACGGACTGTTCCCCATCGGCGAGGAAGGAGGACGCATGCGTTCATTGCAAGCCGCACTCAAAGTGGGCTCTGTTAAAGCGCAATATCCGCTTTTCAACTGTGCCTCCTG
>DATILO010000077.1:0-2863 GCA_035476335.1 Binatia bacterium
AGCAGGGCGATTACGACGCCTATGCGCTCTACTTCAGCAACGCCGTGAGCAATCCGAGCATCTACGACACCACGCAGAGAATCCTCAAGAAGCAGGCACTTGCGGACCTCAAGCTCAAGCAGGAACCGAGCCCGGACACGAGCCCGCTGCTCCGCACCGAAAGCGTTCAGGCAAAAACAGACGGTGCGATGTTTTCCCCTGATGCCCTTGCCAAACCCACAACACCTGACGGCTGGAAAATCCTCAAGGAAATGATCAAGGACACCTTCTTCAAGGACGTCAAGAAACGAAGCTATCACGATGCCGCCATTGACGCGGCAAACCCCAACCAATGAAACTGCTAACACTCGGACTCATCATACTCGTCTTCTTGGCGGGATGCACGTCGCAGCTCACGAAGAATTGCAATGACAAGCAGTGCTTCATCGATGCGGCCAACGCTTGTCATCAGGTAACCCTGACGCTCGCGGAAGAGGCGGGCACGTTTGCGTATGTCGCGACCAAGGACTGTGTCTTCACCAAGACGCTGACGGTTCCGAACCCCGCAGAAACCGCGGAGATGAAGACGCTCCTCACGGGCAAGTCGCTCACGTGCACGTACGCGAACGGCAAGTTCGATGCGCGCTGGGTCAACACGGTGCTTTTCGGCACCGAGACCTGCACGGGCGAGCTGCGGGACGTCCTCGGCGAGCTGACCCTGTTCATTCAGTGAAGGACGGATATCTTTTTAAACCGTTAGCGAACCACGTTCTCCCATGAAACCCGTCGATGTCCTGTTCAAAAGGGCTGAAGTCCTCGCCTTTGACGCCAAGACCGGCATTGTCGAGTACCGCGTCATCATCAACGACGGCAAGGACAAGGCAATCCAGCGCCAGGACAAGATAGACGATTGCGGCAAGCTCGCGAACGACATCTTCACCGAAGTGCGTACCAAGATGAAGGAGCTCCACAAGTCGAACAACTTTGATGACGGTCCTCTCGCAAACGTCGTCATGGTCCGCATCGCCGGGGATGAGGAAGTGCTCATCGAGCGGCTGTTCAAGTTCTTCGCAAGCATCAAGGAAAAGCTGCGCAACGCAAGCATGCGGAAGCTCAGCTACTACGACACGGAGCGCCAGATTGTCGGGCTCAAGACGGACCTGACATGAGCGACTACGACCCGAAGGAAGCCGAGCCGCGCTGGGTGCACGCGTGGGAAGACCAGAAGACGTACGCGTTCAATCCTTCGAAGGCAGGCATCTTCAGCATCGACACGCCTCCTCCGACGGTTTCCGGGAAGATGCACATCGGGCACGCGTTCAGCTACACGCAGCAGGACATCATTGCCCGCTATCAGCGCATGAAGGGCAAGAACGTGTTCTTCCCGTTCGGAACCGACGATAACGGGCTCCCGACCGAGCGCATGGTCGAGAAGCTCAAGAACGTCAAGGGCCAGAACATGGAGCGCCAGGAGTTCATCAAGCTCTGCCAGGAAACGCTCAAGGAAGTGCTTCCCGCGTTCATCGGCGACTGGAAACGCATCGGCACGAGCTGTGATTTCAATTACACCTATAGCACGATTAATGAGCACAGCAGGCGCATTGCACAATGGAGCTTTCTCGACCTGCACAAAAAAGGGCGCGCGTACCGCAAAGAATCACCTTCGCTCTGGTGCCCCCAATGCGGAACGGCAGTCTCCCAGGCAGACTGTCAAGACGAAGAAAAGGCAAGCACGTTCAATGATATTATTTTCAAAATCGACGGAAAGGACGTTACGATTGCGACAACGCGACCAGAACTTTTGCCTGCCTGCGTCGCGGTCTTCGCGCACCCAACCGACGACCGTTACAAGAAACTCATCGGCAAGCAGGCGGAAGTCCCGCTGATGGGATTCAGCGTTCCCATTATGACGGATGAGCGCGTCGACCCGGCAAAGGGAACGGGCATCGTGATGTGCTGTACGTTCGGAGACCAGACGGACATTCAATGGTATCTCGCGTACAAGCTTCCGCTCAAGCAAGCCATCGGACCCGACGGCAAAATGACCGCAATCGCGGGCAAGTATCAGGGCGTGGGAGTTCACGAAGCAAGAAAGACCATCATTGCGGACATGAAGGCGGCAGGTTTGCTCGTCGGCCAGAAGCCAATCAAGCACCCGGTCAAGGTGCACGAGCGCTGCCAGACCGAGATTGAAATCGTCAACAGCAAGCAATGGTTCGTGAAATATCTTGACCTGCGCGACGAGATGATTCAGTGGGGCAAGGAGTTGAATTGGTATCCTGACTTCATGCGTCACCGCTACGAGAACTGGATTCGCGGTCTCCAATGGGACTGGCTCATTTCCCGCCAGCGATTCTTCGGAGTGTCCTTCCCGGTTTGGTACTGCAAGCACTGTCATTTCGAAATCTTGGCTGACGAGAAATCATTGCCTGTCGACCCGCTCAAAGACAAGCCGCCCATTGCGGCGTGCCCGAAGTGCAAGGGGAAGGACTTTGTGCCCGAAAAGGACGTGCTTGACACGTGGTTTACGAGCAGCATGACTCCGCAAATCGCGACCAAGCTGCTTCCTGCTGCTGCGCAGTCAAAAGCGTTCCCGATGAGCATCCGTCCCCAGGCGCACGAAATCGTTTCGACCTGGCTCTTCACGACCACCGTCAAAAGCCGCCTGCATTTCGGAGTCAATCCTTGGAAAGATGCAATCCTTTCCGGTTATGTCACGGATCCGCAAGGCAAAAAAATGTCCAAGAGCAAAGGAAATGTGCTTGATCCTCACGTCATTCTCGAGAAGTACAGCGCGGACGCGATGCGCTTCTGGGCGGGTAGCAGCAAGCTCGGCGAGGACGTCGCGTATCAGGAAAAGGAATTGATTGCGGGCAAGAAGTTC